>CAZJJR010000136.1:0-15505 GCA_964546365.1 uncultured bacterium
CTATCTTTGCCAAAGATAAAGAAGAAATTTTCACATACACTCCCGAATTTCCCTCCGTGCGAATCTCACCGGGAGAAACCATTTCGGTTCCTCTCAAAACTAAACCTCGCAAGTGGTGGCGTCGTCCCCTGAAAGGAAAACCCCTCGAATTTATTTTCAATGTCGAAGTTGAAAATAATCCAGCATTACTCCTACCCGAAACTACCAAATCTCCCGCACTACCCAAGCAATTACCTCAAGGTACAGTGGTGTGGGAAACTCGTCCTTGGTGGCAATTTTGGCTGCCTCTCGCCTTATTAATTTTACTAGCTTTAGGATTAATTTCCGTAAGTGCTTTTCTATGGTGGCAGCAATATATAGTCAAACCAAAAATTAGTAAATTAGAACCTATTCAAAAAGTTTATCAAGAATTTAATAATCAACCAATTACATTAAAATTTGAAATTAATCATCGGCAATACTGGCAATTTAAGCATTGGAAGTTTCAACGCTACCCCAAACTAGACAAAATAAGTATTACTCCCATCAGTCGCGAAGGTACTGGAAAAATCATCAGTTACAACTACAACCAATTAATGAAATTATGCCAACCCCAACAAAATACCTTTAGTTGCCAAAACATTTCCACAGAAATCACTAAAGCAGGCTCATATAATTTTAAAATCGATGTTTTTCCTCAGCGTCAAAATAAACCTTCTGACTCGAAACAAACCGATACCATTATCATTGAACCAACACCAGCTTTACCCGTTCCCAAAATTATCGAATTTTCTCCTACTAAAAAACTTTATCAAGAAAGCCTAAAAGAACAAATTATTCTTAATTGGAAAATCAGTCACCCGAACCAAATTAAAAGCGTAACTTTGATTCAACAACCCAGCAACGGTTCGCACGTGAAAACTACATTTAATCAATGTCCGCCGCTACAACCAACAACTAGCAATGTTGCCTTGGCTTCTCCGATCGTCACTTCAGAGTTTATCATTTGTCAAGGAATCGCCACCAACGTTACGAAAGGGGGAGATTATACTTTTAAACTAGAAGTACTTTCCAAACAAGATGACAGAACCCCCGCCGATACAAAAGAAACCGATACGATTTCAATTCAACCATTGCCACCTTTACCAGTACCGAAGATAGAAGGATTTTCCACGAATAAACCAGTTTACGAATCTAAAGAACCCGTCGTTTTAACGTGGAAAATTCTCAATCCCAGCCAAGTTAAAGAAGTTAAAATAATCGAACAGGGAAATAATGGTTCAATTACGAAAAAAGCTTTTGATATCAAACAATGTACTCCTGAAAAACCTCAAACATCAACGCCTCCACTAAATAACCAATCTTCAATTCCCCCAGCGCCAGCAGTTTTGCTTTGTAAATACACGATTCCCCCAGCCAAAGCAGGAAGCTACACTTATAAGGTAGAAGTAGTTTCTAAACAGGATGAAAATGTACCCGTCGCTTCCAAGGAAACCGATACCATTAGTGTCAAACCAACACCGATCCCACCCCTTCCTCAAATTAGCGAGTTTTCCTCAACTCAACCTTTCTACGAACAAGCAAAGAACGAGGAAGTGTTACTTAATTGGACTATTAACAATATCCAACAAATTAAAGAATTAAGATTGGTTGGTTTGGGCTTAGATGGTTCGATTGTCGTTCCGTTAAAAATATTGCCAATCAATAATAATGCACTTCCTTCAGTTCTCAGTAATTTTTGTAAAGTAAATGTTGATTTAACTTGCCAAAATGTGCCAACTGATGCCAAAAAATCAGGTGATTACGTTTTTAAACTAACGGTAATACCCAAACAAAAAATAGAAGGTTCGGAAATTACTAAAAATACAGCCACGATCGGAATCAAGCCCGTACCACCTAAAATTATTTACCTGAAAGTTAACGGTCGCGATGTAACTACTCAGCGAAAAATTTCTTTCCCGATCGGCAAAAGAAGGGGAGAAATAAATGTTATTTTGTCTTGGAAAGTTGAAAGAGGTGAAGATCTTAAAGTGGAATTGCTCGGTAGTAGTGTGGAGCCAGAAGGTAGCATTTCTTATCTATTGAGTAAACCACCTAGCAGCCAAACAATTACTCTCAAAGTTACTAATAAAGCTGGTGAAGAAAAGAGTCAGTCAGTTGTCGTTGAAACCGTAGAATCAAATCAATCAACTCAAGTACAACCACCTTCTAATAATTTGCCTAGAGGGACAGTTTCACCGAGTAATGCTTCTGGAACACTTTCACAACCAAGTCAATTATCTCCTATGGAATTGCCACCTCAGCCTGATTGATGTTAGGGGGAAAAGGAGGGAGTGTAAAGGGCAGAAAATAGTTATATTCTACCTCCTGCCTCCCTTTCGATCTGTCACTTGGCAACAGGATAAGTCCACAGAAACAACAGTGAACTGATAGGGAACAGATTTTCGATGAGTGTCGTGTTATTGGTAGTAAAAGCATTCAGGGTAAATACCCGACTGGGAAATGTTACGCACAGCACAGACCCGACCAATCCCAGATAAGTTACTCGCGGCAAACTCTGGGGGTTTTTACAGAGGCAAAGCACTACAGCCAGGGATGAATAAGTAGGTAATTTACTTTGATCCAGGTATTAATTTGGGCAGGTGTTTGATAGTTTTATGGATAAGTTTTGGTTTACTTAACACCTCTTTTTAGCGCGATCGCAAAAGGGCCTTTTCGATCTACTGAAATGGATATTATTGTCATTTCTCCTAATTATGTTCCGTCCGCTCCCTTCTGAAAAGATACTAAAAATACCGATCGAAAAACTGTGGAAATTACAGATCCCAAATCGAAGTCAATTAAGTTACCATTAACTTTACTACCTTAAATAGAGAGTAATTTGCCGCAACCAACTTAATGAAAGTATTCTCAATAATACAGAAATTAGTTGAAGCGGTTGTATCATTTAGCACAATGTTTATTTCCAGCACTGTCAAGGGTAATACTAGGTAAAGAACTATGAATATCAGGGCTGGCTACAAATTAATAGAAAAAATTAATGAGGGTTTAAGTACGGTAGTCTATCGCGCCCAAACAAAGCAAGATAAAAAGACTGCGATCGTCAAAATCCTGAAAGCCGACTATCCTACCCTAGAAGAGATCGTGCAACTGAGGCATGAATACGAAATTGCCAAAAACCTCAATTTAGAAGGTATAGTCAAGCCCTTTGGTTTAGAAAATCATCGGAACGGGTTAGCGCTGATATTAGAAGATTCTAGAGGCGAAGCGCTCAACAAATTTTTGCGCGATCGACAACTGAAACTCACAGAATTTCTCACCATCGGTATTCAACTAGCAGATACGCTAGGTAAATTGCACGAGCAAAAAATTATTCATAAAGATATTAAACCAACAAATATTATTATTAATCCCACCACGCTCCAGGTAAAAATTACAGACTTTAGCATCGCTACCCGACTGTCAAAAGAAACTAAAACTCTCAGCCATCCTACTTTATTGGAAGGCACCCTTGCTTATATGTCCCCAGAGCAAACCGGGCGGATGAATCGCTCAATTGATTACCGCACCGACTTCTACTCCTTGGGCGTCACTTTTTATGAAATACTGTGCGGTGAATTACCATTTAAAACTACCGACCCGATGGAATTAATTCACTGCCATATCGCCAAACAGCCAGTACCGCCCCATCAAGTCAACAGTGAAAAATCACAAGTCGAAACTAAACACTTAAATGGCGGAATTCCCAAAGCAATTTCCGACATTGTAATGAAATTATTAGCCAAGACTGCCGAAGATAGATATCAAAGTGCTTATGGTCTTAAAGCCGATTTAGAACAATGTCTAACTCAGCTGCAACAAACAGGCGAGATTTCTAACTTCATTCCCGGTCAGCGCGATAAATTAGGTCAATTTCTCATTCCCCAAAAACTATACGGAAGAGAAGCCCAAGTAGCTACTCTCATCGATGCCTTTGACCGTATTAGTGTTGGAACAGCCGAAATGATGCTAGTTTCCGGCTATTCGGGAATAGGTAAATCTTGTTTAGTTTATGAAATTCATAAACCCATTGTCGCCGCACGAGGTTATTTTATTGCTGGTAAATTCGATCAATTTAAGCGGAACATACCTTATGCAGCTTTAATTCAAGCCTTCCAAGAACTGATTCGGCAACTGTTAACAGAAAGTGCCGAAAAAATAGAATTTTGGAAAGATAAAATTTTAAATGTTTTAGGCCATAACGTTCGGGTAATCATTGACGTTATTCCCGAATTAGAATTGATCGTTGGCGTCAAACCGGAAATTGCTCAACTAGGTGCCAACGAATCGCAAAATCGTTTTAATCTGGTTTTCAAACAATTCATTCATATTTTTACAGAAAAAGCACATCCACTAGTTTTATTTTTAGATGATTTGCAGTGGGCAGATTTAGCTTCTTTGAAATTAATTCATTTAGTAATAACTGACCCGGATAGTCAATACTTGCTGTTGATTGGAGCTTATCGAGATAATGAAGTAAGCCCAACCCATCCATTCATCCAGACTTTAGACAAGATTCATTCATCTGGGGCAAGAGTAAATAATATAATACTCGAACCTCTAGCACTTAATACCGTCAGTCAAATAGTTAGCGATACTTTAAATAAAAGCATCTCATCATCTATCCCTACCCTAGCTTGCATATCCCATAAGCAAACAGAACATCAGCGAGAAAATCGACTGACAGAACGAGACAAAAGCGAAACAGAAAAGTGCAATTTGTTAGCCGAACTAGTTTTTAATAAAACTCAAGGTAATCCTTTTTTCTTAAACCAGTTACTGACATCTATTTACGCCGAAAAACTGCTAACATTTGACTTTAAATTCGGCAAATGGCAGTGGGATTTAAAACAAATTCAAACGGTAGGAATTGCCGATAGTAACGTTGTTGAACTAATTGCCAGGAATATTAAAAAATTACCTTTAAATACTCAAAAAATTTTAAAATTAGCTGCCTGTATGGGCAACAGATTTACTTTGGAAGTTTTGACGATCGTCAATGAAGAATCCATGTCAGAAACGGCATCTGCTTTATGGGATGGATTGCAAGCCGGTCTGATTCTGCCCATTGGCGAAAATGCTTATAAAATCCCTTTAGTAGTTAAGAACGATGAATCATTAGTAATCAGCGATCGCGAAAATAGTTCATTACACCTCAACAATTGTCAATTATCTTATAGATTTTTGCATGACCGGGTACAACAAGCTGCTTATTCTCTGATTCCGACTGAACAGCAAAAAATTACCCACCTAAAAATAGGCAACCTACTTTTACAGAATTCAAATCAAGACTCCCTAGAAGAAAATATCTTTGATATTGTTAATCAGTTAAATGTGGGAGTAGAATTCATCACCGAGCCAGCAGAAAAATACCAGCTTGCTCAATTGAATTTGATGGCTGCTCGCAAAGCAAAAGCAGCCGCAGCCTACGAATCTGCGGTCACCCAACTAAGAATAGGATTAAAACTATTAGCAGAAAACAGTTGGCAAACTAACTACGATCTCACGCTCGGACTGCATATAGAAGCCGTAGAAGCAGAATACCTGAATACTAACTACGAAAGTTCAGCCAAACTTGCGAAAATCGTGCTGCAAAAAACTAATACTCTGCTTGAAAAAGTAAAAGTATACGAGTTGCAAATTCAATTTTATATGGCGCAAAATCAGATGCTCAAAGCCATTGATACTGGATTGCAAGTGTTGGATATGCTGGGTATCTCTCTGTCAAATGAAACAGGAGAGAGCGGTTTTGTAGTTGAGTTGCCTTCTCTTGAAGATTTAGATAACTACCCAGAAATGACAGACCCGTATAAATTAGCGGCTTTAAGGATACTGATAACCTTGGGTTCTTCTGCTTACACTGCCAAGCCTGAGATTGTGCCGTTGATTGTGTTGGCTCAAGTCAATCTATGTATTGAACATGGTCATTCAGCATTAACTACTTTTGCTTATGCTCTTTATGGTGTTATTGTGTACGCAAGCAGTGGTGATATAGATCTTGGGTATTATGCCAGTCAGCTAGCTTTAAAACTATTAGATAAGTTTGATGCCAACTTTATTAAATGTAAGATTTACAATTTATTTAATGGTTTGATTAGACCCTGGAAAGAACACCTCAAAAACACATTACAAGCGTTTCAAGAGAGTATGCAAAGTGGATTGGAAACAGGAGATATAGAATATGCTGGTTATAGTGCGACTACTTATTGCGCTAGCTTGTTTTTAACTGGTGAGCAATTAGATATTGTAGAACAAGAACAAAGGCAATATATCGATTTAGCACTCAAACTCAAACAAGACTATTCTATATATTACATAAAAATTCTTCACCAACTAACTTTAAATCTTCAAAATGAAGCAAATAGTAAATGTCAACTGGTAGGCGAGAGTTTTGATGAGCTACAAATGCTAAAAGTTTTTATTGAAACTAATAATAAAATTTTGCTGTTTATTGCCTATCTTGCTAAGACGATTATATCTTATATGTTTAAAGAATCTAATATCGCCGTTACTAACGCTTGTTTGGCATCAGAACAATCAGCAAGCGTGATGAGCATGATAGTTTATGCTATGCACAACTTCTACTATTCACTCGCGTTCCTTTCTGACTATGGCAAAGTTTCCCAGCCGGAACAACAAAAATATCTGGCTATTGTAGATGAAAATCAGCAAAAAATGAGACAATGGGCTGATTCAGCCCCGTCAAACTTCCAGCATAAATACGAGCTTGTAGAAGCCGAAAAAGCTCGTGTCTTAGGGCAAGTTGTAGAAGCAATGGAGTATTATGACCGAGCTATAACAGGAGCTAAAGAACAAGGATATATTCAGGAAGAAGCACTGGCTTCTGAGTTGGCAGCAGAATTTTATTTCTCCATTGGTAGAGATAAATTTGCTCAGTCATATTTAACCAAAGCTTACTATGGATATATTCATTGGGGAGCAAAAGCTAAGGTTAAAGATTTGGAGTCCAGATATCCCGATCTCTTTTTGGAGATATTAAAGCGCGAACCCATCAATATAGATATTTACAGAACAAGGACATCGACTACGGGGGGAAGTTCAACAGTTTTAGATTTATCAACTGTTAACAAAGCATCTCTTGCACTGGCTGAGGAAATAGTATTAGATAAGTTGCTGGATAAGCTACTTAAAATTGTGATGGAAAATGCCGGAGCTACTATCAGTTGTTTGATTTTAGAAAAAGATGGACAATTGCTGATAGAAGCTATGGGTAATGTAGAAGAAAATGAGGTAGTATTTTGGTCTGGAGTACCGATCGAGACGAGTAATCATTTGCCAGTATCTATCATTAATTATGTTGCCATAACTAAAGAAAATGTGGTATTAGATGATGCTAGACAATCAGTAAGATTTGGCAACGATTCTTATATTCTAAAAAACTACGTCAAGTCTGTATTATGTATGCCTATTATTAACCAAGGCAAGTTGATTGGCATTATTTATTTGGAAAATAACGTCACGAATGGAGCATTTACTAAAGAGAGATTAGAAGTAATTAAAGTATTGTCTTGTCAAATCGCTATATCGCTAAAAAATGCGATGTTATATGGTAAATTAGAAGCGACTAGCCAAAACTTGAAAAAAGCAAACGAACAGTTAGAAGATTACAACCAAACGCTGGAACAAAAAGTAGAAGCAAGAACGCTGGAATTACAAGAAAAAAATCGGCTTTTGAAAGAACAAGCCATTCAGCTTGAGCAAGCTTTAAAAGAATTACAAGCTACGCAAACTCAGTTGATTCAAACTGAAAAAATGTCGAGTTTAGGGCAGATGGTTGCCGGAGTAGCTCACGAAATCAACAATCCGATTAACTTTATATACGGCAATCTTTCTCATGCTAGTGAATATTTTCAAGATTTGCTGAAGTTGCTAAATTTTTACAAGCAGCATTCTTTTGATGAAATATCTAATGTTCAAGAACTGACAGAAAATATCGATCTGGATTTCATAGTTTCCGACTTTCCTAGATTACTTAATTCAATGCGGTTAGGAGCAGAACGTATCCGTCAAATTGTTTTGTCACTGCGGAATTTTTCACGATTGGATGAGGCTGAGATGAAATCAGTAGATATCCATGAAGGTATAGATAGCACTCTCTTGTTATTGCAAAATCGTTTGAAAAGCAAACCAGAACATCCAGGCATTGAAATCGTTAAAGACTACGGTCAATTGCCGGCTATAGAGTGTTATCCCAGTTTCTTAAATCAAGTTTTTATGAATATTCTCAGCAATGCGATCGATGCTATAGAAGAGTCATTTAAAACCAACCCTGTCGAAAAAGTAAAGGGAAAAGGACTTTTAACTAAACCCAAAGGACAAATTAACATTCATACTAGCGTTCTCAACAATCAGAAAATTGACATCCGAATTTCAGATAATGGATCTGGGATGACAGAGGAAGTAAGCCGAAGAGTGTTCGACCCTTTCTTTACTACAAAGCCTGTGGGATCTGGTACTGGTTTGGGGTTGGCTATTAGCTATCAAGTTGTGGTAGAAAAACATCAAGGAAATCTGAGTTGTAGTTCAGCACTAGGACAAGGAACAGAATTTTTGATTCAAATTCCCATTAAGCGGTAAATTCAATACAGTTGAGTTAGCTTTCGACGGCGACTTCGCTCGCTGCAAAATTTTCATTAAAAAAGATTAAATATTATTAATAAATTCTTAAAGGCAATCAAACTATAAATATACTCAGATATTGAACCAGGCAATAGAAACTTGGTTTCTGGCAAACAGCTAAACTTGAAAACCTATCTTTTCGTGAATAAACCCCGTTTATGAGTACTTGTTGAGAATTGCGAGAACAGGGCTTTATTCACATCTTGCACTTTCTCAATACACCTAAAGTAACCGCGTTTAGTAGTGAAAATCTATGCTTTAAAGTTAAATCATGGTCAGAAACTAGGGCGATAATTTTGGTGCGATATCTGAATTTATCGACTTTGACAGCCAGAATAGTTTAAAGCTCGCTCCTGTTAGTATGAAAAGAGAGTTTATAGGTTATTAATAACGCTATCCAGAACCATTAACTGCCAAAAATAATCCTTTTAGGGTATAGACATAGATGGTTAAGAAAGTAATTATTAAAAAAGAAAAAAATAGATATTGTTAAGTTCGTAGGTACAATAAAATGCTCAGTAATTTCAACGATACGTGCATTCACCAACTATTTGAATTACAAGTAAAGCGATCGCCAAATGCGATCGCGGTCATTTATGAAGGTAAGCAGCTAACTTATCAAGAGTTAAATTCCCGTGCTAATCAACTAGCGCACTATCTGAGAAGTCTGGGTGTAGGGCCAGAAGTACTGGTCGCTGCTTGCGTGGAGCGCTCTTTAGAGAGCGTGGTAGGTTTGTTGGCTATTCTTAAAGCTGGGGGCGCTTACGTACCGCTAGATCCGCATTATCCCCCAAACAGGCTGGCGTTCATGTTGGAACATTCGCAAACGCCAGTATTACTGACGCAAAAACACTTAGTGGAATCCCTTCCCCAACACCAAGCGCGGATCGTTTGCTTGGATGAAAATCCAGAAATATTACTAGCTAACGCGAGATTGACGGAAAATCTAGAAAGTGGGGTAACGCCGGATAATTTAGCTTACGTGATTTATACATCCGGTTCGACGGGTCAACCCAAGGGCGTCGCGATCGAACATAGGGGTGCAGTCAACACCCTGCTCGATATTAACCAACGCTTTGAAGTAGGAAATAGCGATCGCGTTTTAGCCGTATCTTCCCTGAGCTTTGACCTGTCGGTGTATGACATTTTCGGCTTACTGGCGGCGGGCGGAACCGTCGTTATCCCCAAAGCTTCCGCAACGCCAGACCCGGCTAACTGGCTGGAAGTGATGGCACGAGAACGAGTCACTCTCTGGGACTCAGCACCGCCTTTGATGCAGATGGTCGTAGATTATGCTGCTACTTGCGGCAAAACCCTGCCATCATCTCTGCGATTAGTCCTTCTCAGTGGAGATTGGATACCGCTGACTTTACCCGATCGAATTAAAGATTTAGTTTCTCAGTCGGAGTATGAAATAAATTTAACCTCTCCCCCAGCCCCTCTCCTTGCAGGAGAGGGGAGTCAGACCTCTCCCCCAACCCCTCTCCTACAAGGAGAGGGGAGTAATCTTACTCCCCCCTTCCCTTGCAGGGAAGGGGGGTCGGGGGGGTTAGGTCTATCCTCCACTCCAGAGATCGTAAGCTTAGGAGGAGCAACCGAAGCTTCCATCTGGTCTATCCTATATCCGATCGTCAAAGTCGAGCCGGAATGGAAAAGCATCCCTTACGGTCGCGCCATGACCAATCAGCATTTCTACGTATTGAACGAAGCAATGGAGGAATGCCGGGAAGGAGAAGCAGGACAACTATATATTGGGGGTATCGGTCTAGCGAGATGCTATTGGCGAGATCCCGAAAAAACCAACCAGCGCTTCATCACCAATCCCCATACAGGCGATCGCTTATACTGTACCGGAGATCTCGGACGCTATCTGCCCGATGGCAATATCGAATTTATCGGTCGCGTTGACCACCAGGTCAAAATTCGCGGTTTCCGCATCGAACTGGGCGAAATTGAATCGGCACTCAGGCAACATTCTGAAGTAGGAGATGCAGTTGTCATAGTTCGAGAGGACGTACCCGGTAACAAACGCCTCGTCGCTTATGTAGTTGAAAAGCCAGCAAATTCTTCATCATCCCGGTCAGATTCGGACAGCTATAGCGAACTTCTTTCGCAATGGCGATCGCTGTACGAAAATACCTACAGCCAGACTCCTACCCATCAAAACCAAACCTTTAATATTATCGGCTGGAACAGTAGCTACACGGGTCAACCTATCCCAGAAAACGAAATGCGCTCTTGGGTAGAAAGTACCGTCGATCGCATTCTGCAATTGCAACCCCAATCAGTTCTAGAAATGGGTTGCGGTACGGGTTTGTTACTATCTAGAATTGCTCCTCACTGCGCCCAATATCTGGCGGCGGACTTTTCCCCGCAGGCGCTGCGCTATATCGAACAGGTCAAGAAATCAGTGCCGGGATTAGAAAATGTCACGCTTCTAGAAAGGTCGGCAGACAACTTTGAAGGCATAGAAGCAGATAGCCTCGATACGATCGTCATTAACTCGGTAATTCAGCATTTTCCCAGCATTGATTATTTGTTGAAAGTTCTAGAAGGCGCAGTGAATGCAGTCCGCAGCGGCGGCAACATTTTCTTGGGAGATTTGCGGAGTTTGCCGTTGCTGGAAGCTTATCATGCCTCCGTGCAATTACATCGGGCATCCCCAGAACTAGAGCGGACGCAATTACTATCCATCGTGCGATCGATGATGGCACAAGAAGAAGAATTAGTCATCGACCCAGCTTTCTTTACTGCTTTAAAACAGCACTTACCAAAGATCGGTCATGTCGAAATTTTGCCCAAGCGTGGCATTCACCACAATGAATTAACTCGATTTCGTTACGATGTAGTTCTGCATATAGAAGAACGAGTTCCGGTTAGCAAAGATATCAAATGGTTAGACTGGCAACCCGATTGGACTATCGCATCTGTTCGTCAATTGCTACAAACAAAATCTCCAGAAATAATCGGCTGGCGACAAATCTCCAATGCACGTCTAGACACGGAAATCAAAACACTCCAATGGCTTAACAGCAAGGAAGGGGTAGAAACTGTAGGAGAATGGCGTGACAACTTACAAAAACAATCTCCAGTTGGTATAGATCCAGAAGAACTTTGGTTATTAGCTAGAGAATTAGATTACCAAATCGATATTAGCTGGTTAGAAACCAGTACTTCTGGCAGTTATAGCGCCGTTTTCAGACACCTTTCTCCAACAGAAATTTCGGAAAATAAAAACATAGTATTTACCGAAGAAAATAATATTAAGCTCAAACATTGGAACGAATATGCCAATCGACCATTACAGAGGAATGTTGCTCAAAAACTAGTACCAAACCTCCGCAATTTTCTGCAAGAAAAACTGCCTGATTATATGATGCCCGATCGCTTTGTCGTTTTGGAGTCACTACCACTGACCCCGAATGGCAAACTCGATCGCAAATCTCTACCAGCACCAGACATTGCCAGACCCGATTTGGCAGAGAATTATGTAGCACCTCGTACCCCGATCGAGGAAATCTTAGCCGGGATTTGGGCAGAAGTCCTGGGAGTAGAACAAGTTGGCATTTACGATAACTTTTTGGAATTAGGCGGACATTCCTTACTAGCAATCCAGATCGACAGCCGATTACGCAAAACATTAAATGTAGAATTACCCGTGGGTAGCTTATTTAGTTATCCCACGATCGCCTCACTAGCACAGCGAATTTTAGAAAGTAAAAGTAATTTACAAAAATTTCATTGGCAATCTACCCCGATCGAACCAGTTCCTAGAAACCAAAAATTTCCACTTTCATGGAACCAGCAACAATTGTGGTTCATCGCACAATTAGCAACCGATACCCCAGTTTATAACGAACCCTGCACGATTCGTTTGCCCGGTGTTATTGACGTTAATAACCTTTCTAAAGCTCTCAACGAAATTATCGAACGTCACGAAAGTTTAAGAACGCGCTTTATTACAGTAGATGGGCAGCCAGTTCAAGTTATCGAACCTCTTTCTCATCCTTTCAATCTACAGTTTGTAGATTTGAGACAGTTGCCAATAAACCAACGAGAAGCAGAAGCTTTGCGATTAGCAACTATAGAGGCAAAACAACCATTTGACTTAACTTCTGCTCCTCTGCTGCGGGCTACTTTGATGCAGCTATCAAATGAAGAATACAGGTTATTCTTGACATTTCATCACATCGTTATGGATGGTGTTTCTATATATAATGTATTTCTTCCGGAATTAGCGGCACTCTACGAAGCTTTTTGTAATGACAAAGTTCTAGAATTACCAGAATTACCCGTACAATATGCCGACTTTGCTGTTTGGCAGCAGCAGTGGTTGAAAGGAGAAAATCTGGAAACTCATCTAGATTACTGGAAGCAACAATTAGCCAATTTACCCGTTCTACAACTGCCATTAGATCGTCCCCGACCCCCGATTCCCACCTTTCGAGGTCAAAGGCAACCTTTGAGCCTATCCAAAAAGCTGACAGAAGTACTCAAAGCTCTTTCTCGACAGGAAGGAGTTACCCTCTACATGACTCTTTTGGCAGCATTCAAAACCTTGCTCTATCGTTACTCAGGACAAGAAGATATCGTGGTGGGAACGTTCAGTGCAGGTCGCAACAAACCAGAACTAAATGGATTAATTGGTTTTTTTGTTAATACTCTAGTGTTGCGTACAGACCTATCGGGAAATCTGAGTTTCCAAGAACTTCTTTCTAGAATACGTAATGTAACTTTAGCAGCTTACGCTCATGAAGATGTGCCGTTTGAAAAGTTAGTAGAAACACTGCAACCAGAGCGAAACTTCAGCGAAAATCCCCTGTTCCAAGTGGCGTTTGCTCCCCAACCCTTAATGCCATCTTTTAATGAGGATTGGAATGTCAGTTACCTGGATATCCAAACCGATACGGCGAAGTTCGATCTAATTTTGGATGTAGAAGAAAGACCGGAAGGCATCATCGGTCAGATTGAGTACAACACTGATTTGTTTGATGCTGCAACTATTACTAGAATGTTGGGGCATTTTCAAACTTTACTCGAAGGTATTGTTGCCGATCCAGTGCAGAAAATTTCTCAGTTGCCTCTGTTGACTGAGTGCGATCGGCAGCAGTTTTTGGTCTGGAATCATACCCAGACCGATTATCCTAAAGATGCGTGCATACATCAGTTGTTTGAAGAGCAGGTAGAACGATCGCCAGATGCAATAGCGCTAGTCTTTGACGACAAGCAACTTACCTATCAAGAATTGAACCGACGAGCTAATCAGTTAGCGCACCATATCCAGAATCTAGGCGTGGGGCCAGAAGTTTTGGTGGGTATCTGCGTGGAGCGTTCCTTGGAGATGGTGGTGGGAATTTTGGGCATTCTCAAAGCCGGTGGAGCTTATGTACCGCTAGACCCAGCGTATCCTAAAGAGCGCTTGGCCTTCATGCTAGAAGATGCCTCAGTGCCAGTGCTGCTTACTCAGACACAGTTGCTAAAATCTCTTCCCGAACACCAAGCGCGTGTCGTTTGCCTGGATAGAGACTGGGAAATCATTGAGCGACAGGGAGAGGAAAATCCTCAAGTTAGCTTAACCCCCGATCGACTGGCCTATGTAATTTACACTTCAGGGTCTACAGGAAAGCCCAAAGGAGTTACTGTTTCTCACCAAGCAGTAAACCGCTTGGTACTCAATACAAACTACATCAGTTTACAACCAAAAGATGTAGTTGCTTTCGCCTCGAACTTTTCGTTTGATGCAGCTACATTTGAGATTTGGGGAGCGCTTCTTAATGGGGCGAAGCTCGCTGTCATAACCAAAGATGTGGCACTTTCTCCCCATGACTTTGCAAGTCAAATCCAACAGCAAGGTATCACTGTATTATTCTTGACTACTGCCTTGTTCAATTTGATAGCTAGAGAAGTCCCATCAGCTTTCCATTTGGTGCAACACCTTCTATTCGGAGGTGAAGCTGTCGAGCCTAAATGGGTCACAGAGGTACTGAAGAAGGGTTCACCTCAGCGACTGCTTCATGTTTATGGGCCTACCGAAAATACAACTTTCAGTACCTGGTACTTGGTGCAGGATGTTTCAGAAGAGGCTACAACTATTCCTATCGGTAGCCCTATCTCCAACACACAATGTTATTTACTAGATGCTCAAAAACAACTTGTACCTATTGGTGTCGCTGGGGAGCTATACATCGGTGGTGATGGTCTAGCACGCGGATATCTCAATCGTCCCGATTTAACTGAAGAGAAATTTATCCCTAATCCCTTTAGCAATGAACCGACTGACCGACTCTACAAAACTGGCGACTTAGCCCGCTACCTACCCGACGGTAACATCGAGTTTCTCGGTCGCATCGACCATCAAGTGAAAATTCGCGGCTTCCGCATCGAATTGGGGGAAATCGAAGCGGCGTTAGCGCAACATCCGGATGTGCGAGAGTCGGTAGTCATGAAACGGGAAGATGGGTCAGGCAATCAACGCTTAGTGGCTTACATCGTTTCTAATCTCAAACCAGAACGTACACCTTTTAAGAGCGAGTGCGTGGCGGAATTTGACGGAAAGGAGGCAGTGAAACTTCGCACGGAAGATATTTCATTCGGTGGCGTCGGCTTAGTGGATGTGCCAGATCATTGTCAAGCAGGTCAAGCGGTGCGCCTGCGCTTGCATTTGCCCGGTTCTGATGATTCGCTATGGCTCGATGGTACTGTGGCATGGCGTCGGGAAAATCAGGCGGGGATTGAGTTGGCCCTGAGCGCGAGCGAACAAAACTCATTTCAAAAAAGTATCGAATATCTTCTAGAAACTCAGGGTTTCTGGAAAGTGTTGCAACGCCCGGCAGTCGGTAGTTTACGC
>CAZJJR010000137.1:0-5578 GCA_964546365.1 uncultured bacterium
ACCATCCAATGCCTGATCGTAACAACGTTCTAATCGGCGCTTAGTTCATTCCGGATATAATTCTAGTAAATTCCGCCCCATTACTTCCTGGGCGCGTAAACCGCTATGGATTTCCAGCCAATGGTTCCAGCTATGAACGTTTAATTCTCTATCTGTGATAAAGATCCCTTGTTCTGCTAGGTCATTCAACCATTGCAGCATCGCTTTGTTCTGTTTTAAAACCCGATTAAAGTTATTCATTATAATTAATATTTCGTTTCAAAGATTAACATTTATTAAAACAAAAAAAGCCTCCTTAATTCAAAATATCATCAAAGCAATGAATATTTATCTTAGCAAGAATTAATCTTAATTATATAGATAGCGAAATTAATTTTTTGCAATCGAGAAACCGCTAACTTAAATTTGTTCTACGACCTCGCCTCCCCAACGATCGATCGCCTGAATTAGTTGATCTAAAGATGCCACACCCAAAACCATGACGAGATAACCCTTAACTGAATTATCTCGTAAATGAAATGCTGTATATATTAATATTGCATAACGTAATTCTTCCTTGCCAATGACTAAAGAATTGAGTAATCCATCTAAGGCATCTAGATGTAATCGGGGCACCGAAAAAGAAATTTGAATTTTTAGTACATTACCGAACATACTTAAACAAGCATTTAGTAAAATATTGCCGACCTCGGTTAATACCTCGCTAGCTGACACATCTAAACGATGGAAATGAGAATTTTTATTCGGCGTTAACAAATCCGTAAGTATAACCGCACCATCGTAGTTTAGGACTAATAAAGCATTCCCTGAAACAGCGCCAGTAAAAATCTGCTGTACGGTCGCTACTTCATCGTTTACAAAGGTTTCGAGTTTAGCAGACAACTCCTCAATAGGATGAAGGGAAATTTGCGGCACTTCTAATAGGACGCGAGAATTCGTGAGTTCGGAAAGCGAATTAGCAGTGCGTGCAAAGCCAATATTAATCAATTCGGTTAAGGCGTCTTTTTGTTGCTCGGTTAACACGACCGACCTCCTTGCAATATGGCATTTACAGCCTCTAAAACAGTGGCAGCCACAAAAGGTTTATTAATAAAACCGTTCGCTCCTGCTTGCCTCACGGCAATTTGCGTTAAATTTTGCAGGTCGGAAGTAGCGATAATTACTTGTGCTTTTTTATCTAGCGAAAGCAATTTTTCCAGTACTTCTTCTCCTGTCATACCAGTCATTACTAGGTCTAAAAAAACTAGATCGGGGCGCTCCAAAAAATAAAGTTCGATCGCGCTCATTCCATCTGCTGCCTCAATAATATGATGCCCAGCTTGTTTCAAAATGTTACCTAGCATTCGACGAGATAAACTGGAATCATCTACAACCAAGATTTTAGCCATTATATTTGCCCCTGTGATGCTGATTGGTATTGCTTCAAACTCAGGCTATTTTTGTTGTGTACCTGGGTTTAGTATACCTGTATAATTCCATACTCTTTTATTAGAAGTGCCAAGGGTAAACTTTTTTTAAAATAGAAATTATTTAGCGATTTTTTTGCCGATAGTTGAAGGTAATAGTTAACTATTAATATGATACTATGTTTCGATTTACACTAGTTAAGTAATTTGTTGCTCAAACCAAGCAGTTAAAGCTACAGCCAAGGCATCGGCAGCATCGTCTGGTTTAGGAATTACATCCAAATTTAATTCTCTTGCTACTGCTTGTTGTACCTCATATTTATCTGCATTACCCATACCAGTTAAAGCTTGTTTGACTTGGGCTGGGGTATATTCTAAAAATGGCATTTTGTGCTGAGCCAATACCAGCATCAACACGCCCCGTGCTTGGGCTACGGCAATTGTATTTCCCATCCGATAAAAAAATAGTTTTTCAATCGCCACTAAATCGGGTTGTAACTGGTCGATCAAAGTATGGAAATCTTCATAAATCGTGCGGAGTCGTTCGCCCATCTCCGTATCCGCTGAAGTTTTTATTACTCCAAAATCCAACATTTCTACAGAACTATTTTTTTTGTTGTGGCAAATAATCGCGCCAAATCCTACCACTGCCAGTCCAGGGTCTAATCCCAAAATTCGCCGCTCCATAAATTCTTTATCCAAAATTATATTGAGGTTTTTTTAGGTTGTGAAAAGCCTGATGAGACTACGAGCAAAACTGTCGGTAATTCTTAAGAAATAGCTTTGCAAAAATTTAATCATCCAACCGTTAATATAAGTACAAAAATAGCTTTGCATCACATTTTTGCGGCTAGAATAGAGTTTGTTAAATAAACCCGCCCAAACATAGGATACTTTTTTTGTTTTGGCAGTTACTAAATAACTTGCATTGCTAGTAATGTGGTTGGTACTGGCAATAGTTAATCGTTAGTAGGTAATATAAAATATTTTACTATCATACGCTTACTAATAACTGGTAAACTTACCGATCGCTACTAACTACCAGCAGCTTGAGTTAAGTAGTAACTTACCCTGAAATAGTTATAAGTTGAAAGAAAAATTTTAATCAGATACCGTATTTGGTTACAATCCTATCCCTGGCTGGTAAATATTTTGTATTCTCCAGCTACTATTTGGCATGAATACCCAGATTCCTGTAGACACCAGCTGAATCTTATGCCATATCCCCTGAAAGTCGATCGATTAGCCTATACTTTGGTAAAAAATACCTAGTTAAAGCGGGAGAGCGTTGAGGAAAACTCAAGACTGACTATTATACACTTATCTGGCGTTATTTGTTGATTACTTCGCCCCAAATCAATTATGTCAATCAGTTTATTTAAACACGCTTTTCTGGTTTTGTCTCATGAGTCACGTAGTAGAACTCCCGATCGGGTCAACAGATGGTTCAAGTGGTTGGCTCCTGGCTTATTAGTCAAACGCTGGCTGCTGATCAGCGCTGGTGGGGTTTTGCTGACTAGTTTGGGATTAGCAATTTGGACTAAGCTAACGCCAGTGAATCGGTTGATTCAGTTAACCATTGATATTTTAGAAAAGATCACTACTTATATTCCCAGCTACATCAGCGGGCCGTTGGTAGTATTTGTTGGTGTACTGTTAATTCTCTGGGGACATACCCGCAGCCTGAACGCGATCACCGAAGTACTCAAGCCAGCTGGGGATGAAGAACTGATCGATATGCTGCTGGCCCACCGCCGATTAAATCGCGGCCCGAAAGTGGTAGCAATTGGTGGCGGTACCGGTCTTTCTACTTTGCTGAGAGGTTTAAAAGCTTATAGCGCGAATATTACGGCGATCGTTACCGTTGCAGATGATGGAGGTTCTTCCGGACGTTTGCGACGGGAAATCGGCGTGCTGCCACCTGGAGACATCCGCAATTGTTTGGCAGCGCTGGCAGATGAGGAAAAGTTATTGACGGAGTTGTTTCAGTATCGCTTTCGCGCCGGGGATGGCTTGATGGGTCACAGTTTTGGTAATCTGTTCCTGACGGCGATGAGCGATATCACTGGAGATTTGGAAAGAGCGATCGCAGCCAGTTCAAAAGTTTTGGCCGTGCGGGGACGAGTCCTACCAGCAACCTTAACAGATGTTCGTCTGTGGGCAGAACTAGATGACGGACGCTGCATAGAAGGGGAATCTAACATTACGGAAGCCAACGGAAATATCGTCAAAATTGGCTGTATTCCCGAAAATCCTCCAGCATTACCGAAAGCTTTGCAAGCGATCGAAGAAGCGGATTACATTATTATCGGCCCCGGCAGCTTGTACACCAGCGTCATTCCCAATTTATTAGTACCGGAAATTGCCGATGCGATCGCCAAACGAGATGTCCCCCGCATCTACGTCTGCAATATAATGACCCAACCGGGAGAAACTCAAGGATATACCGTAGCAGATCATATCCGCGCCATTGACAAAGCCTGCGGTGGTAAACAACTATTTAATGCGGTCTTAATTCAACGAAAAGTACCGTCAGCAAACTCTCTAATTCGTTACGCTCAAGAAGATTCCCATCCAGTTTTCTTAGATCGCGAAGCAGTCGGACAATTAGGGCGTCGCATCGTATTAGCAAACGTCATGGATGAAGATTTAAATACAGCTTTAGTACGCCATAATCCCAAACGATTAGCAAGAGTTCTTCTGCGGTGGTACAGTCGCGCTCAAGGATAGTCAAACATTCCTCTTCAAAAATGAAAGAATCGAAAATAATTTCTCTTCCAGATGCAGGAGCTACCAAATCCCTTGGCCGAACATTAGGTCAATCTCTCCTACCAGGTAGCGTAATTTTATTAGAAGGAGATTTAGGTGCTGGCAAAACTACTTTAGTCCAAGGAATTGGGGAAGGACTAGGTATTATAGAATCAATTGTTAGCCCGACTTTTACTTTAATTAACGAGTATGTAGAAGGAAGAATTCCACTTTATCATTTCGATTTGTACCGTTTATCACCAGAAGAAACAACCAGTTTGCATCCAGAAGATTATTGGGAAGGAATAGAATTTCCTTTGGGAATCGTCGCTATTGAATGGTCAGAAAGATTATCCTATAAACCAACAAGTTTTTTACAAATGCAATTAATATATTCACCTGATGAAGGACGGCAAGCCAACCTAATTCCTACAGGTAACTTTCACCTAGAGTTAACGATCTAAGATAAGAAAAGAGAGAGCGTGAGATATTTACTATTTTTCTCCCTCTCCCTTTCGCTAATCAGCTAATCATCAAAACTAAGAGCTTTTCCTCGTACATCAGTATGTAATTTACCTCTTTCATAAACAATTTTACCGCCTACCACGGTCACCACGGGCCATCCAGTTAAATTCCAACCTTCAAAAGGACTCCATCCACATTTAGTTAATAATTCTTCTCGCAAAACCGGACGATAATTATTTAAATCTACCAATACTAAATCCGCATCATAACCAGGTGCGATCGCGCCTTTTCTAGGAATCTTATAAGCTTTTGCCACAGCAGTAGACATCCAATTGGCAACTCGAGCAACCGTACACTTTCCTTCCATTGCTTGCGTCAACATAATTGGCAAAGATGTTTCTACTCCCGGCATTCCCGAAGGAGTATTCGGATAAACCTTTGCCTTTTCTTCTAAAGTGTGGGGTGCGTGATCGGTAGCGATAAAATCAATAACTCCATCTAATAGCGCTTGCCACAAAATCTCGTTATCGCGATGCGATCGTAAAGGCGGATTCATTTGCGCTAAAGTGCCTATTTTTGCATAAGCATCCGTATTTAAAACTAAATGTTGCGGAGTCACTTCTGCCGTTACCCAACTAGGTTTATCCTGACGCAACAATTCTGCTTCTTCACCAGTAGACATATGCAAAATATGCAAGCGGCGCTGATATTTTTTAGACAACCGCAGCGCTAATTGAGTAGCATTTAAAGCCGCTTGATTATCTTGAATTTGCGAATGAATAGCCGGATCTTCGATCCCGGCAAATTCTTGCCGCCGTTGATTAATCCTGTCCTGATCTTCTGCATGAACTGCGATTAATCTATCTCCCTTGGCAAATATAGCTTCCAACACATCTTCTCGATCGACTAACAACGACCCGTGCATCGCTCCCATGAAAATTTTAATACCAGGAGTAGGT
>CAZJJR010000137.1:5628-13419 GCA_964546365.1 uncultured bacterium
TTAACTAAGGACTTATCAGCCGCTCGTCTCAACTTATCATCGAGATTTGCTTGAGTTGTAGTCAGCGGACGAGTGTTGGGCATTTCCAAAAAGGAAGTCACCCCACCTTTAGCACAAGCACAACTGGCGGTAAATAAGTCTTCTTTGTATTCTAGTCCCGGTTCCCGAAAGTGTACCTGCGGGTCAATTACTCCGGGCAACAAAGTCAAACCAACTCCGTCGATTTCTCTATCTTCTGCGCGAATCGGAGTATCTGATATGTTGGGCGCGACTTCCACAATTTCGCCACCACAGATTTTGACATCTCCCAACAAGAATTCACCATTCGGTAAGAGAATGTTTGCACGCCGGATAAACAGACAGGGAATAGAAGACATGGTAATCAAAAAAGTTGTGCTTAGTACTATTGTCTATCTTGACCAGTTTAGAGATATATCTGTAATAAAGAATAATTCCTAAAACAATGTTAATTATTTCCAAGCCGATCGATCGGATAATCGATTCTAAAAGCTAGACATTGATTCTTATTGATAGAGTTTATGTCAATTTTTTTACTGTGTGTCAAACCAATCATTGACAAATTTGGTAATCTGTATTAAAGGTTAATTTCCGAATGCCTATGACTCGCTTGCAGGATCAACCACCTAATAAAAATCAACAAAACGCATCTGAAAATTCCTGGTTAGAAGGACTGAAGACCATTGGGTTAAGTGTCGTTTTGGCGTTGGGGATTCGCACTTTTGTAGCGGAAGCTCGTTATATCCCGTCCGGTTCGATGCTTCCCACCCTCCAAATTAACGATCGCTTAATCGTTGACAAGATCAGCTATCATTTCCAATCCCCTGGCAGAGGAGACATCGTAGTATTTTCACCTACCGATACTCTCAAGCAGCAAAACTTCAAAGACGCCTTCATCAAGCGGATCATCGGGATACCCGGGGACAAGGTAGAAGTAAAAGACGGAAAAGTTTACGTCAATAATCAACCCTTACCAGAAAATTATATAGAAGAAGCTCCAGATTATCAGTATGGGCCAGTAACCGTACCGTCCGACTCGTATTTAGTATTAGGTGATAACCGCAATAATAGCTACGATAGCCATTACTGGGGCTTCGTGCCGCGCGATCGCATTATCGGTAAAGCGGTAGTTCGCTTCTGGCCCATCAACCGGATGGGAGAAATTACTCCCGAACCCGCTTATTCTAAGTGAAGGGAAATAAAGGATGAAGCATGAAGGATGAAGGGTAAAGTGTAGAAGGATAAAGGATAAAAATTAATTGTATTTATTTCCCCTGCCCCTGAAGCTCCCCTGCTCCCCATCCTCCCATCACCCCATCCCTTCACATCACAACCCTACCAGTGATTTGTTGCCCCAACCAAGGAGTATTTACAGAAAGAGATTTCAAATTTTGCTTTTGTACCGTCCAGGTTAACTGGGGATCGAACAGAGTAAATTCAGCAGGTTGACCCGGTGTTAGTGCGGCGGGAGTCTGTTTCAAACAAATAGCAGGTTGAGTACTTAACACTCGCCATAATTCCAAAGCAGACCATTCGCCAGTTGCCACTAAATTTTGCCATAGCAAAGGTAATGCTAGTTCTAAACCGATCGCACCTGGGGGAGTTTCTCCGAAAGCAACGGTTTTTTCTTCGTAACTGTAGGGAGTGTGATCGATCGCGATCGCATCGAGTATCCCCTGCTGTACTCCCCGTTTCAACGCTTCTCGATCGGCAGGAGTCCCCAGAGGCGGAGACAAACGCAAACTGGGATCGTAACTGCTTACTGCTTCCGTATCCAGCAACAAGTGCATCCAAGTCGTACTGGCAGTAATCGGTAATCCCCGCACCTTCGCTTCCCAAATTAATTGCACGCTGCGGGCAGTAGAAACTTTTAAGATATGAACGGGAGTGCCGATCGCTTCCACCACCTCTAACAAAGCAGCCAGAGCAGAAGTTTCCGCGATAGTAGGAATTCCCGGCAATCCAAACCGAATCGAATCAACACCTTCACGCACGATCCCGTTACCAGCCAAATCGCTACGCTCTGGCCAAAGGGCCACGGGTTTTTCCAAAGGTTTCAGATATTCCAACGAACGGCGCAGCAAAGCCATATTTTGCAAAGGTTGACCATCGGCAAAACCAACTACTCCCGACGCCGCTAATTCTGCCAACTCAGTCATTTGTTCCCCTTTTACCCCCTGAGTCAACGCACCCCAAAAATAAAGGCGAGGTAATGGGGAAGCAAGCGATCGCTTATCCTTGACATCAGGAACTAAATTACCTGCCAACCCCTGCAACTGCGCCACACCTGCGGAATTATCTACAGGAGGTTTCGTATCCGGTAAAATCGCCACGCGAGTAAAGCCACCCGCCTGCGCTGCTTCCATCAAAGACGCTAAGGTTTCTCGTTCTTCAAAACCCGGTTCTCCGGAATGGCTGTATAAATCCACCAATCCAGGGCCTAAAATCAGCCCTCGACAATCTCGCACTAATGTTTTAGCCGGATAATCAGATATTTCTGTTTCGATTGCTTTTATATAACCGTCTGCGATCGACACATCAGCAATCCGATCGGTTCCCGAAACCGGGTCAATTATTCTTACTTGTTGCAGCAGTTCGCTATTAGTCATTGTTGATTAGTAATCGGTCATCAGTCATCACTCATCAGTCATCAGTCATTAGCCATCAGCCATTGCTCAAGATATCATCAGCCACTGTTTATACAAATGACAAATGACCAATCGCAAATGACCGATCGCAAATGACGAATGACAAATGACAAATGACAAATAACAAATTTACAAGGCTCCTGCTGCTGTTTTATCTAAAACGCCGCCACCCAAGTGAGTAGTAACGTTCATCGTTTGCAGCACTGGGTAACCTTCTGCACCTTTAGGATAGTCAATGACGGTAACGGCACAATTGCCTTGTTTGAAATTCCAGAAATGTGCCGGCCCCAAATTAAATAAATGGCAGAGAATCGCTTTATTGATCGCGTCGTGAGCTACTACCAAGACGGTTTTCGGCTGTTTGCTATATTTGGCGACGATCGATCGCCAAGCCGGAATTGCTCGATCCCACACTTGCTGCAAATTTTCCCCTTCCGGCATTTGCACCATTTCCGGCGATTCTTGCCACAATTTGAGCAAACCGGGATAATCTTGTTCGATTTCCGGTTCAAACTTGCCTTCCCAAAGTCCGTGACTGATTTCCGCCAAATCCGGCAGCAATTCTAACTCAACGTCAGAATGCGGCTCCAGAATAATTTGGGCAGTTTCTTTCGGACGCAACATCGGGCTAGTCACCGCAGAATCAATTGCCACATCTTTGAGAAACTCAGACGCCGCTCTAGATTGTGCTTTCCCATTTTCATTCAAAGGTACGTCAATTTGCCCTTGAAACTTTTTCTGACGGTTCCACTCAGTTTCCCCGTGACGCACTAACAAGAAACGCGGGCCCTGATGACCGGGACGAGGTTTCGGCAACGGCTCTCCCAAATGAGATATTAAATTCATCGACTCCATTTGGACAGATGCCCCTCCCACTTTCCCTTCCGAAAGAGGCGCATCCAGAGTCGGAAAGTTCAGTACGCTCACCCCGCAATTCGATTGTTGAATCGAGTGGTAAAAAGCAGGCGGAATTCCCAACGCCGTACAAATCAAAGCACGACCGATCCCGTTATGACCTACTACTAGAATCGTTTTTCCATCGTGGTGGGGTAACACTTCCTGCCAAAACTGCTTCGCTTGCTCGAACAGCGATAACACCGGGAAGAATTCCTTTGTTCCCTCCGCAGTTTCCACCGCCATTTTCAGTTCGTGGGGACGTTCCTTCCACAACTTATAATCTTCCGGAAATTTCTCTTTTACCTCATCTTTGTGCAATCTTTGCCACAAAGGTAAATCAATTTCCATCAAATTAGGCGCTAATCCTAATTTGGGAGGATTGAGTAAACAAGATTGAATGATTTCGGCAGTTTCTTTCGCTCTTTGCAGAGGACTGCTGTAAATAGCATCAAATGTAAGACCAGAAATCGCAGCAGCCACTTGTCTAGCGCTAGCACGACCTGCTTCGGTTAAAACAGACTCGTCAATACGACCTTGGATGCGCTGCTGTTGATTGAAAGTACTTTGTCCGTGACGGACAACGATCGCGCGGATTGACAGGGGTTTATCCTCCAGAAATTTAGGGGATGGATTAAAAATAAGCTTAAGAAAAATTTTAACTCGTTATGGGACTAGGAATCGATTTTAAATTTTAGATTTTAGATTTTAGATTTTAAATTGGTAAGTTAGCAAAAAGCCGTTTTGATAACTCAATAATTTCCTCGCATAAATTCATCAATAAAAAATTCCGATTGTTAATTCCTTATTTTTAATTCCTGAATTCAGAATTCTGAATCCTGAATTCTGAATTCAGGTTACCACAAACCTTGCTTATATCGCTTTTCCGTTTCTTCAACAAATGTTTTGAAAGTTTCTCCAGCCGTCATTTCCTTTCTGAGAGATTCATAAAAACGTACAGCCGTATCGCCGATTCGATAAACTAAAAACGCATCAATTCCTACATTGACGAAAGTTCCGGCTAGGGGTATCATTTGGGAAAAACTGGCTGCAATTATGCCTTGTCTGCTGGCTCTCAAAACCCGATCGAGAATCGCAAAAGCTTCTTTTTTTCGCTCCGGCATCCATAAATCGAATTCATAAGCTCCAGCAATCTGAAAAACTATTTGGCTTTGCCTTAACGCAATCGAAACATAATCAATTCCTACCGTTTCGGCTATTTTTCCGGGAACCACGCTAAATACTGCCGAAGCTTTACTTACCTCCATCACCTGTTGCCGAATAAAACGTTGGGCAATTTGGTGAGAGGATTCATGGGGAAATTTATCCCATATTTCATCTAAATAATCTTCTATTTCCTCGATATTGATTTGGTTAATGTGAGCTTTAGCAGTCGCTTCCTTTGCTCCTTGATTTTCTTCTAATTTCTTACCAATATTCTGTTGTTTTTTTTCTATATTTTTACCGATAAATCCAATTGCTTCCTGCTGGGCTGCTTTCCCCTGCTCTAATGCTGATTTCGTGACTCCCTGAGTTAATTCTGTGGCTGATTTGGCAACTTCTTTACTGCGTTTAACCATTTCTTGACCGAGTTCTGCGGCTGAATCAGCCATTTTTTGGCTTAACTTGGCCATTTCGCTGGTTACTTCTCCACCGCCCGGTAAGCGTACTTTAGGCAGGTTGCCGCCTAACCCTGGAATTCCTTTAAATAAAGACTTTTTACGATTTTTAGGACTTTTAGGCTGGAAATTGTAGTTTTCCTCATTTTCTAAGAAATTATCTCTTAAAATCTTATCCTCATTTACTAAATCCTCATTTACTAAACTACTCCGCTCGATTTCTCGTTTAGTTTTGCGATCGCCAATTCTTTTCCGATCGAAGTTGCTCATAATTAAAATTGATTTTATTTAATTGTGATTATTCTTAAGTTACTTTATTAGTTTAATATTTGTAAGGTTTGCTTATAGTATTTTTTATAGGCATTAATTATAAACTAAAATCTTTAAAATGTCAATATAATTTTCCTCAAAGGTAGTGCTAACTTCCGATCGACCCCATTGCTCCCCGAATGCGCTTCAATAGGTAGGGGTATTGCCGGAGAGGAAGATGAGCATTAAGCGGTTGATTTTATCTTTGTTGACGTTTTTGCTGGTAGTTATATTTGGTCTTCGCTTGCTAGATAGCTGGCGTCAGCCTCAAATTCAAAGTCGCCTGGAACTATATCAAACCAACCTGCTGCTACACGCCGCTGAATGGCAGGAGAAAACAGAAAAAGATTCGGGCGTAAAATCGGCTCGTGAAGCTCTAATCGGGCGAGAACCGCTTGAAGCTGCCCAAAAGCAGTATCAGCAAACCAGGAAATCTGTCCTGGCTAATCTAGAAAAAGCTACTAAACAACTTGAACTACTTAAATCTAATGTTCCCGTCCCAGCGCCAGCAAATATCAAACCACCCCAGGAAATCGATTTGAGTGCCGAAACATACCGTTCTGCTCAGGTAGGACAGTTGCAGGATTCTATCAATGAGTTAGAGAAATTAATTAAAGAATTAGACGTAAAAATAGGCATTTTACAAGCCAAACAAGGACAAATCGATCGAGCGCTTCAAACTTGGCAGTCAGTGAGTCAGGAAAATACTCGATCGACAGTAAAAACTGCGGATATTTTAATCGGTTTATGGAGTAAACCAGCCCGCATTCTGCCGAATGCCCAACAAGTAATTCAAAATTCATTAGATGGATGGTTTCGCTATCAAGGACTTACCCAGCTTTATCAGTTGCAGCAACGTGAGGAAGCACTAGCAAAACTGCAAGCACGAGAAGCAGAAATTGCCGAGCAAGCCGTATTTAAATTGGCATTTGTGGGTGGCTTACCAACTTTTGGATTTTTGATTGGGGTGGGATTGCTGATTTTTACGATCGTGCAATGGCTACTTAAAAAAGACCTCTCTCTCTTATCTCAAAATAGCAACCTTCCTTGGGCAACGCCTTGGGATGCCGAAACGGTTTGGCAAGTGTTCATCGTTGGTTTTTTTGCCATGCAGTTGTTAGTATCTATCTTTTTACTACCTGTATTGGTTAGCTTGCTCAATCTCGATCCAGCTAGTTTCGATTTAAGAACTAAGGCTTTTTCCGTTTTTGCCACTTACGCGATAGTGGCAGTGGGAGGAATTTTAGTACTTTATTTTTCCATTAAATCTTTTTTACCTCTGCCATCAGAATGGTTTCGATTTGATTTGGGTGGTAATTGGTTTTGGTGGGGATTGGGCGGTTATTTTACAGCCCTACCTTTGGTAATAGTCGTTTCTTTGATTAACCAAAAAATTTGGCAGGGACAAGGCGGTAGTAATCCTCTGTTATCGTTGGCGCTACAAGCAAACGATCGCGTAGCCTTAGGGATTTTCTTTGTCACGGCAGCCATTGCCGCACCCTTGTTTGAGGAGTTTCTATTTCGAGGTTTTCTCCTCCCGTCTTTAACTCGTTATATGCCTGTTTGGGGTGCTATTTTGCTGAGTAGCTTTTTCTTTGCTTTGGCGCACTTGAGCCTTTCGGAAGTATTACCGTTGACTACTTTGGGTGTAGTGTTGGGCATAGTTTATACTCGATCGCGCAATCTATTAGCACCCATGTTCCTTCACGGTCTTTGGAATAGCGGTACTTTACTGAGCTTGTTTATTTTAGGCAGCGGCGCAAATTAAGGCTATCGTCGGAAGGATGAAGTAAAAAGTTAAAAGAACATTAATTTTGACGTTTGGCTTTTCACTTCTATCCTTTACCGCCTCACCCACTCACCCCTCAATTAAAGAGGATGCCAATTTCCCATACTTCGCCTACGCTCTAAGGAGAAACGTGGTTATTGCTTAGGAATAGAAAGCAGTGCATTCAGTTGACAAATCCTCTGTTGGAGTATCTCCCCAAACAGCGATCGCAGAATCGAACGGCACTGGCCATACCCCAAGTTACGAAGTAGAAAAAATCACCATAGATGTGGGGGGTATGAAATGTGCTGGATGCGTAAAAGCTGTGGAAAATCAGCTTAACGAATATCCAGGCGTTATTTCTGCCTGCGTTAATTTAGTAACAGAAGTAGCGGTATGTGAAGTAAAGTCCGGCGAAGTCGATCCCGGTGCTTTAGCAGCCAAATTAACGGAAGCTGGTTTTCCCTCTCAACCCCGCTCTTCTCAAAACCAAGGCAGAGGGAAATATTTACTTTCTCCCGCCGAACGACATCGC
>CAZJJR010000137.1:13460-15478 GCA_964546365.1 uncultured bacterium
TTCTTTAACCGTACCAATTATCCATCAAAATCAGCTTTGGGGTTTATTGGTTCGTTTCTGGCAGATCGTCCCTTTATTCTCACCTCGTTTTGGTTTCATTGGGGATTAGCAACCGCTACCTTATTAGGGCCGGGACGTTCTATTTTAATAGATGGATTTCGGGGATTACGACGCAATACTCCCAATATGAATACTCTGGTAGGGTTGGGCGCGGTCAGTGCTTACACTGCTAGCGTGGTAGCCCTGCTATTTCCCCAACTCGGTTGGGAATGTTTCTTTGACGAACCAGTGATGCTGTTGGGCTTTATCTTACTGGGGAGAACCCTCGAACAGCAAGCCAGAGGTAAAGCAGCCGCAGCATTTGAAGCTTTGCTGTCCCTGCAACCTCGGATGGCGCGATTAATTAAAGATGAAGCAATCCAATCTTCGATCGAAATTCCGGCTGACCAAGTAAGAGTAGGAGAATGCTTGCAGGTTTTACCGGGCGAAAAAGTACCCGTTGACGGTGTGATTATCAGCGGTCAGACAACGATAGACGAATCGATGCTAACTGGCGAGTCCGTACCCGTAATTAAAAGGGAAGGAGACTCGGTACACGCCGGAACGATCGATCGATCGGGTGCGATCGCGATCCGCGCTACCCGTACTGGCCAAGATACCACCCTATCTCAGATCGTCGCCCTCGTAGAAGCTGCCCAAACCCGCAAAGCACCAGTACAACATCTAGCAGATACGGTAGCGGGTTATTTTGCTTATGGAGTAATAGCAACTGCCGCCGTTACATTTATATTTTGGTATTTCCTGGGTACTCACCTTTGGCCTCACGTACTATTGGGACATGGGGCGATGGGTCATGGGTTAATGGTAACGAGTACTCATCAATCCTTAGTCGCCAGTCCTTACTCATCTCTTTTATTAAGCTTAAAATTAGCGATTTCAGTCTTAGTCGTAGCTTGTCCCTGCGCTTTGGGACTAGCTACCCCAACCGCCATCCTGGTTGGTACTGGGATTGGGGCAGAATCGGGGCTGTTAATTAAAGGCGGCGATGTTTTAGAACGGGTATGCACTCTCGACACGGTGATATTTGACAAAACAGGTACTTTTACCACCGGTCAACCCGTAGTGACTGATTGCCTGACAGTTTCAGATTTAGGAACAGGTGGAGAAGATTATTTAAAAGTGTTGGAGAATTCGGAAGACTTCACCCCCCAGCCCCCCTTAAAAATGGGGGAAGGAAAGGGAGATCTCACGCCAAATATTCTTCTTCAACTAGCAGCGGCGGTAGAAAGCGGCACTTGCCATCCTTTAGCGATCGCCATTCAAGGGGAAATCAAGCGGCAGGGGTTATCGATCCCGCAAGCGAAAGATTTTCAAACCAATCCTGGTTTAGGGGTAAGTGCGGTAGTGGCAGGTGAGTTGGTGGTGGTCGGTAACCAAGAGTGGCTGAACCAGTGGAAAATTCCGATTAGCGATTCCCTTCAAGCAAAAGCCGAAGCTTTAAACCAGGCGGGTAAAACAGTTGTCTACGTGGCTTCTGGCGGTATTAGCATCGGCATCATCGCGATTACAGATGCGATTAGAACAGATGCTAAGGTGGCTGTAGAAGGTCTGCGGCGTTTGGGATTGAGAGTGATGATGCTAACTGGGGACAGACAAGAGATCGCACTGTCAGTTGGGCGATCGCTAGGGCTAGGTCCCGATGATATCGTGGCCGAAGTTCGCCCGGATGGTAAAGCACTAGCAATCGCCGAGTTGCAGGCGCAAGGGCAGCGAGTAGCTATGATCGGAGATGGGATTAACGATGCTCCCGCACTGGCACAAGCAGATGTGGGAATTGCCCTACACGCCGGTACCGATATCGCGATCGAAAGCGCTCAGATTATTTTGATGCGAGATGCCATAATTGACATCTTGGAGGCAATTCAGCTTTCCCGTGCCACTTTCAATAAAATTCGCCAGAATTTATTTTGGGCATTTGCTTACAACACCTTGGGGATTTCAATTGCTGCTGGGGTCTT
>CAZJJR010000138.1:0-9998 GCA_964546365.1 uncultured bacterium
TAATGTACAGGTTTTTTTTTTTTTTTTGTTGAGAGTTTTGTAGCATTAGTTATGCTGATAGCTCAATTGGGCTTTTTTCCATTTTTTCCCTTTCCCTCGTTAAGTGAGAGTAGATTCCGGTTGCCTGAACTACGGGATAGATAGAAACCCGGTTTCTTGAAGAAACCGGGTTTCTGTTACCAATTCACTTTAAGAGTTACAAAAATTTTTCCCCTTTTCCCCTGTCTCCTGCCATTACCTGGAAAGGTCTGTGAATGATTTGCGATCGCTTAAGTGAGCTTCGATTTCCTGGCGCTGACGCCAAACCGGACGCAACTGTTGACGGGCAAATAGCTGCAACTGATCGCCATTGTGGGATGAATTGGGCTGAGTAGAGTTGCCGTAACTAGTTAGCGCCATTGCTTTGACTGGATTGGAAAATTCGATCGCAGCTACGTAAGAATCCCCGTTGTAAGCACTAAACCCTCCGTTTTCACCAGGCAGGAACTCCACCACTCGAAAAATACCGAGTTGTTCGCTACCACCATTGGCAGGTAAATCCACTTTGCCATAGCGAAGTCGAAAAACTTCTCCCCACGGCACATCTAACGCTTGATAGCTAGTTTCGACTTTGGCAACGGCGGTTTCCAATGCGGCTACTGCACTAACGGGATCGGCTAAACCGTCGGGTGTTGAGTAAGGGGAATTGACATTCCAAGGTTTAGCAAAAGCGCGATCGAAATCCATTTCTTCTGCCCAAGCCGCAAATAAAACCGCCCCTCGACTATTGGCATCGGCTTTGCGATCCCAGGCATTCAAGACTTCCGCCGCTTGTTGCACTTTGGCAGAATTACTTTTACGGGCTAAAGGAATTAAATCATCCAGCAAGCGTTCTGCTAATTCCATCAGAGTCGAGTGCTTGTACTGAATCATTTCCGATAAGGAAATTCGTTCATCTTCAGCCAGCATTCGTGCGGAACGTTGCGCCCGAAAACTCATCCGTTCTTTTGGTGCTATGTAGGGCGGGTAATTATTTCGATCGATCGCGACTGGAAAAGTAGTCGTCCAGGGCGGATCGTTGGCATTTTGCAACCAACCACTAGGCGGATCGACGATGCGGGGCAAATCTTGATAAGGATGGATTTTCGTCCATAAAGTAGTAGATGTATCGCCGGGAACTATCCCAGACCAGTATTGATAATCACCTGATGAGTGAATGGGAACTTGACCGTTAAACAGGTGCATGATATGCCCGTCTCGATCGGCATACATCACCGTAAACATGGGTAGTTGCAAGCGTTGCAGTACGGTTTCAAATTCGGCTAAATTTTTGGCCCGCGCCATATCCCACCATTGCTCTAAAACCCTTGGCCGATCGAGTCCCACTACTCGCAGGGCGATCGCTTTACCATCTGTTTCGGCTACCACCGGGCCATGAAGAGAACGCCGTATTACTAATTTTTCAGGGCGAAAAGTACCGTTATCTTGCTTAACTTTAAGGATTTGTTCTTCTTGCTCGAAATTTCGGATTTTGCCATCAAATTGATAGCCTCCACCTGCCAGTTTTAATTCGTAAGCATCCCATCCGTCATGGGTGTTTACCGTGTGCGACCAACCTAAATTGTCATTAAATGCGATCGCTAATACTGGAATACCCACCAAAGTTGCCCCGTAAGCATCAATGCCTGGGGCGGTGAGTTGTGCTTCGTACCAAAGAAATAAATCCGACCAAGGCAGGTGGGGATTTGCCAACAACATCGCCTTACCACTGGCAGAACGCCCTGGTGCGATCGCCCAAGCATTAGAACCGAAAGTTCTCATAGGTAAGGGCGGGTGGAAAGAAGTATTTTTTCCTTCTTCAGAATTGTTACTTAAACTCTTTGCTAAATATGCAACATATTCCTTATTCACGACAAAAGTAAAATTTAGCACTCGCTGAACGTGCGCCAGCAAATCCACACTCTCGATCGGCAGTACTACTTTTACTTCATCGTTAATTAAATCGGGATGTTCCGAAGCATAAGCATTGATTCCCGCCGCAAAAGCATCTAGATACTCGCGAAAATTGGGATTTTGCGAATCGTACCAAGTACGGGCGCGTTCTGGAACTCCCATCGATCGCACCCATCGATCGGACTCCAAATATTTTTCTCCCCAATATTCTGCCGCCCGTCCTCTTGCTTGACCGTACAAACGCAAAATCAGATTGCCATGACTTTGCATTTGCGCCCAACCAAAAGCATAAAAGGATGAGGGTACATCTTTAGCGTAGATATGGGGTACGCCATAGGTATCCCACAGTATTTCAGTAGATGTCGCCGACAAACTGAAACTACCGTTTCCCACTATCAAAGCCAGGATAAAACCGAATAGCAACGGTAAAAGTCGGAATAATTTTCTTTTCAAGGGAAAGGGGAAAGGGGATGGGGAAAAGGAAAATTTGTTAACTCTAACTTCTGAATTCTGACTCCTGAATTCTGAGTCCTGAATTCTGGATTCTTTCATTGCTTCTGAGTCGCGATCGCTAATTTTGCGCCTTTGACTCGACGCAAGCGATCCATTACTGCAACGACGCGACCGTGATCGACTGCTTTATCCGCATTCAAGATTACCAAAGATTCCGTATTAGGTTGGATTTTCTGACGGAGTGCCAATTCTAACTGTTCTAGTTCGGTTAATTGACGATCGAGAGCGATCGTACCGTCAGCAGTAATCGATACATTAATCTGAGAAACTTTCTGAGGTTGAGCGGTGGAAGCTTGCGGTAAATTAACTGGCAACCCTTCAGAATATACCAACGAAAGAGACGAAATAATGAAGTAAGCCAAAATCGAGAAAATCACGTCAATCATCGACGTGATATTAATCTCCATACGGTTTTCTGACTCATCGGGTAGTCGCATATGTTTCTCCTTGTTCGTATTGACGCCGATACAGCAATTCCAACTGACCGCCATATTCTTGAATCATGGCTAGCTGTCTTATGTAAAAGCTGCGAAACGTATTCGCAAACATCAGCGTTGTAATTGCTACCACTAATCCCATCACCGTTGAGATTAACGCTTCACTAATACCACCTGTAACGTTGGCACTTTTCGCTCCCGCCGCCTCTCCTAATCTGAGAGAAGAAAAAGCGGTCATCAATCCTAAAACCGTTCCTAGCAATCCCAGTAAGGGAGAAATGGCGATAATTGTTTCAAAAACCGTACTAAAACGTTTAAATGTCGGTATTTCTGCTTGTGCGGCACTTTCCAAAGCGAGACGAAATTCTTCTGGCGTCGGACGATCTAACTCTAAAGCTTCTAGAAAAATGCGAGCGATCGGCAAATCCGCATTCTGCTTGAGTAAGCCGATCGCAGTCGATGGCTTTTGCGGATATAGCTTCAAAACTTCTCGTACTACGCGACTTTGGCGGCGATGCACCCGAAACCAAAATAACGATCGTTCTGCAATCAGTGCCAGTCCCGCGATCGAAAACACTAGTAATGGCCAAGCGACGATACCGCCAGCCAGAAAAAACTCGATAGCATTCATTTACTTTTACTTTCTCTAATTAAATGCTGTTTTTAGGCTCAACTCAGTTCTTGCTGCCAGTTTTTTCACTTTTATCCCTACTCTCTTTCTGTCATCGGTAAAGAGAATGTGAGCGTGAGGTCAGTAACTAACTCAAGTTGCCAGTCGAGGGTAAGCCCAAACCTGAAAATGTATTGTACTAGATAACTCAAAAATTTTTGCAATTAAAATAAACTGCAATAAGAATTTATTTTCAATAAATCAACTAAAAGAAAAAGATCGCTCGCCAACCAACGCCAGCGAACGAAGTCCGAAAACCTTATAAATACAAGGATTATAGTTTCTTGACAACGCGATCGGCTCCCAGGCATAGAGCCAAAAACAGGGCGAACTTCTGCTTGACATCGGCAGTAAACCCGTTTTATCGTATTAGACTTAGTGCAATAAAGTTGCAATAAGTTCCGGAGTTTTCCAAGCGTTTCCTTAGAGAGCGCAAGATTCTGCACCTACTTACCGCTTACTGGTGTTGGCGTTTATCATCACAAATCTGCTTTTAGGGAAGAATTTTGGGGCATGAGCATTTCCAGCTTTTGTATAGAACAGCGAGAAAAGGAAAAGGCGGCGCTGAAAAGCCTTCTCACCTACAGCGTTGCAGGATCGGCAGCACTTCATCTCGGACTAGCATTCGGCATAGCCCTGATTTGGCCGAAACAACCATCATTGGCAGATGACCCGATCGAACTGATCGTGATTGACGCGCCCGAACCAGAAGTTATTAAGCCACCAGAAAAAGCACCAGAACCATTACCCACACCAAAACCTCAACCAGTTGTCACGCCACCACCACAAAAACCAGTGGCAACGATTACACCGGAACCTGTTTTCACCCCTCCCCCGCTCAAAGAGGTAGAACCGCCAAAACCCTTAATGCCGGAACCCCTACCTCAGCCAATGGAAAAACCAGTGGCAACAATTACACCAGAACCGATTCCCACTCCTGCTCCGTCAAAAGAGGTAGAACCGCCAAAACCCCTAATGCCGGAATCTCAACCTCAACCAACAGAAGAGGTGAAAAAGCTTCCCCTAAGGGAACCCCTGCCACCACCAAAAGTTTCTGAGCCGATCGCCAACGATAATCCACCGATCCGGGAAAAACCCCTACAAACTCCATCGGTAAACTCTCAACCTTTCCAAAACTCGTTTGCTCAAACCAGACCTACTCAAACAGCAAATGAAGAAACACCCAACTTACCAGGTGGATTAACAGCCAATCAACAACCGCCTTCTAATAATTCAACAGCTACCAGCCAACCACTACAATCTTCTGCACCAGACAATAGAACGTTTCGCGATAATTTTACCACCGCCAACAATACCCCATTGGGTGGCAATCCCACTGATGATAACTCGTTAACCACCCCCGGAATACCAGGAGACGTGGCCACAAGCCGAGAGGCTGCTCCCAACCAGCCAATGGTAACCAGTAAACCATTACAATCATCATCCAATAGCGCCAATCGAGAATTTAGAGACAGCTTCAGTAGTGCCAGCAATGCCGGCCCAGATGTTTTATCGGGAGATACGTCATCTTCTATACCTGGAGTACCGGGGGGAGTAACCGCTAATCGTCAGCCGACTTCGCGACCGCTGGCCAACAGTCAGCCATTATCGGGTTCTGGGAGTGGTAGTGGTAATCGAGGATTTAGAGACAGCTTCAGTAGTGCCAGCAATGCTAGCCCAGATGCTTCATCGGGAGATACGTCATCTTCTATACCTGGAGTACCGGGGGGAGTAACCGCTAATCGTCAGCCGACTTCGCGACCGCTGGCCAACAGTCAGCCATTATCGGGTTCTGGGAGCGGTAGCGCTAATCGAGGATTTAGAGACAGCTTCTCCAATTCCAATAGTGGTACTGGGTCATCCGGTTCTAATCCCGATTCGGATTTCTCTGGGGGAATTCCTGGCGGAACGTCACAAGGGGTAGCCGCAAATCAAGGCGCACCGCCAAAACCGGGAGGTTCCGGACAAGGAACCCAAGGTACGGGTAGGGGACGTAGGGTCGCCAGAAGAGGTTCAGCCAGTGGAGTGCGTTGTATCAGGGAATGCCAACCACAGTATCCTTCTCATTTAGAAGACGCCGAAGGTAGACCGGAAGTGCGATTCACGATCGAATCAGATGGTAGTACTACCGATCCGGAACTTGCTCAAACTAGCGGTAATAGCGATCTCGACCAAGCTGCTGTTGAAGCCGTCCGAAAGATGCAGTTTGCCCCACCAGCAGATGGCCCGGTCAGCGTCCGAATCGGGATTAACTTTGTGGCTAGCGGATCGCGTTTTGAACGCCAAGCTCGCGAACGTCGGGAAGAAAACGATCGTCAGCGTCGAGAAAGAGAACGTCAGCAGCAACAACTGGAAAGTATCGAGCCAGAAAATTCGACAAGCAATTAATAGTTAATCGTTTTGAATGTCAACCTAATTTTTGATTTTTGGCTTTTAAACAAATATGATGATTCGTTTGATTCAACAATCTGCAATCGCGCTATCGATCGCTTCTAGCTGCTATTTTGTTTCCCATTCGCTAATTGCAGAAGCAGCAGTGGTTACGTTGCCCGATGGCGGTCGTTGCGAAGGGGAAATCAGCAACGGTCAACTTAATGGTAAAGCTGTCTGCGAATATGGCAATGGCGATCGCTATGAAGGTAACTTCGTCAGCGGTAAAAAAGAAGGTACTGGAACTTACGCTTTTGCCGATAAAAACCGTTACACCGGAGAATTTAAGGACAATCAGATCCAAGGCAAAGGCGTTTGGGAATATGCGGATGGCGATCGCTATGAAGGAGAATTTAGCAACGGTCAACCGAATGGTACAGGCGTTTATATCAGAGCAGGCGGCGGTCGCTATGAAGGGCAATTTAAAGATGGGATACCCAATGGTAACGGAACTTATACTTTTCCCAACGGCGACAAATGCTCTGGAAGCGTAGCTAACGGTCAAATTAACGGCACGGGAAATTGTATCTATGCCAACGGCAACCGCTACGAAGGAGCCTTAAGCAACAACCAACCGAATGGAAAGGGCGTTTATACCTTTGCTAATAGCGGTACTTACACTGGTGAATTCAGCAACGGTCAATTTAATGGTGCTGGCGTCAGGGAATATCCTAATGGCAACCGCTATGAAGGTACGTTTCGCAACGGTAAGCCTCACGGACAAGGCACTTTTGCGATCGCCGAACAAGGAACTTACAAAGGTGAATTCAACGACGGTCAATTCAGTGGAAAAGGGGTATTTAGTTTTGCCAATGGCAACCGTTACGAAGGCGAGTTTCGCGACGGTAAATTTAACGGCAGTGGAGTTTATATTTTTACTAATGGCGATCGCTGTGAAGGACAATTTACCGACGGAAATTTAAATGGTAGAGGTACGTGTAAATATGCCAATGGCGATAATTATGAAGGTGAATTTAAGAATGGCAATAAGCACGGTCAAGGAACGTATATCTATAAAGATGGAACTCGTTTGCAAGGAAATTGGCAAGATAATCAATTCCAAAGTTAACAAAGAATACCTAAATTTTTACTACCTATTTTAGCGCGTCATAGGGTTTACACAAAGAAACGGGGTTTTTAGCCTCGCTCAAGTGTAATACCAAATCACTTAAATACCCCTTTTATTCTTTAGTCCGCGTAGGCGGACTTTTTTTGTATAGTCGCGTTTTCAACCGCCGAGTATAGAGAGGGGTAGCTGATATTTGGCATAAATGTTTTGATTCAGTAAAAGATCGGCGCGAACGCGATCGCGACTACCAAATCGGCTTGAAAGAAAACATCCTCCCTTCCACAGATGAAAAGATCCGTTTTTGTGATGCCTATAGCACAACAGGGAAAAACTTTTTTGTTGAACGATCCTACTTATGAAATTTCTCCATAACTTAGCTACATCAATCGCGGTAGCTGTCTCAGCTACTGTTAGTTTCTGCGCGATCGCGCGAGCCGCTACCTTTAACAATAGCGATATCAACTACGAAAAATTAATTCTTGCTGGCGACCCCAACGGAATCCCCTCTGATTCCCCAAATAATCGAGTCGATCCCAATACCACTACATCGCCTTTTGCAGGAGTAGGTAGCCTATTCTTGGATTTGGGCAATGGCAGCGGTTTCCTTTGCACTGGTGCGGCAATTAGCCCAACTCATATTCTCACAGCCGGTCATTGCCTTGATGCTGACGATAACGGCAAGGTTGACTTATTAGCTGACAACGTTAATTTCTTTTTGAACTTCGGGAGTAACTTTTCCCACATCATTACTGCCAGTGCGCTTCATATTCATCCAGACTACACTGGTTTCCTCAACCCAACCCTCAACGATGATGTTGCTATCATTACTCTCACCAGCGCTTTACCTACAGGAGTACCCATCTACCAGCTGGTTGACAAACCTGTAGCGCCAAGGGAAACATTCACGATGGCGGGCTACGGCAGGTCGGGTGATGGAGTAAACGGATATACTACTGGTGCTAACTTGGCTACAAAGCGGGTGGGTAAGAACAACGCCGATTTGTTTAGCTTAGATGACGAAGGCAGCGGTATCAACGAGATATTTTGGTACGATTTTGACGGGCCAGACCGATCGACGAACTTTTTTGGAGGTTTGACACTAGGTAACGACATCGAAACTAACATAGGAGGCGGTGATTCTGGTGGCCCTAGTTTTGTAACTAGAAACGGTTCGATTTACCTAGCTGGTGTTAACACCTTTGGATTTAACTTCTTCAATACAGTAGATGGTGGTTTTGGCAGTGGTGGAGGCGGTATGCTAGTTTATCCTTACACCGATTGGATTGATAGTATCGTTCGGCCCACTTCAGTACCAGAACCCTCTAGCGTTTTCGGTGCTTTAATGTTGGGGGCTTTAGGTGCGGGTTCTTGGCTGAAGCGGAAACGAAAAAGCCGATCGCGAACAGTCAGTAATCTTTGATATTGAATATGGATTCTTTTTTCTCACCTACTACCAGTCTTAACCAAAAGTATTCAACCGGACACGATAGTAAGATCTAAAATGCTCGATCGCGCTTCCCAATTCCCTGCCCCAAAAAGGTAATATGAGGATTCGACCAATCCAACTCCTTCGATCCTTCTATGGCAGAAACACTATTATTCAATGCACTGCGGGAAGCCATTGATGAAGAAATGGCACGCGACCCCTCCGTCTTTGTATTAGGGGAAGATGTCGGTCACTACGGTGGTTCCTATAAAGTGACAAAAGACTTGTACAAAAAATACGGTGACTTGCGAGTGCTCGATACACCGATTGCCGAAAATAGCTTTACCGGAGTAGCGGTAGGGGCGGCAATGACGGGATTGCGGCCTATCATTGAAGGCATGAACATGGGGTTCTTGCTGCTGGCATTTAACCAAATTTCTAATAATGCCGGGATGCTGCGCTATACTTCTGGCGGCAACTTCAAAATCCCAATGGTAATTAGAGGGCCCGGTGGTGTGGGCAGACAATTGGGGGCGGAACACTCCCAGCGATTAGAAGCTTATTTCCAAGCCGTACCGGGATTGAAAATCGTTGCTTGTTCTACTCCTTATAATGCTAAGGGTTTGCTCAAATCGGCGATTCGCGACGATAACCCGGTGCTGTTTTTCGAGCACGTCCTGCTTTATAACTTAAAAGAAAATTTGCCAGATCATGAATATTTGGTGCCTTTGGATAAAGCAGAGGTGGTGAGAAAAGGGAAAGACGTGACGATTTTGACCTATTCTCGGATGCGTCACCACGTCATGCAAGCTGTTAAGACTTTGGAAAAACAAGGTTACGACCCAGAAGCGATCGACCTGATTTCTCTCAAACCGATCGATCTGGAAACCATCGGCGCTTCCATTCGGAAAACCCATCGGGTAATCGTGGTGGAAGAATGTATGAAAACGGGCGGTATTGGTGCAGAAGTGACTGCTTTGATTAACGATCGCTTTTTCGACGAACTAGATGCCCCCGTACTGCGCCTATCTTCCCAAGATATTCCCACTCCTTACAACGGTACTTTGGAAAGATTGACGATCGTACAACCAGAGCAAATCGTCGAAGCTGTGGAAAAAATGGTTGCGCTACGAGTGTAATCTGCCATTGTAACCTGATAAACCCGCCTAAAAAAGTTTATGATCTCACTTGTCACGGCGGGTTTTGGTATGCAAAAACAGCGTTGCTTATTAGCTCTCATCTTATCCTTGTTAATTGGTGCGATCGCAGTAATTGCCTTAGTACCGATCCGATTGGGATTGGATTTGCGAGGCGGCGCACAACTAACAATTCAGGTCAGACCGAGTGAAGAAGTCAAGACAATTACCCCAGATGTCTTGGAAGCAGTTAGAAGAGTGATCGACAACCGGATTAACGGTTTGGGTGTCTCGGAATCGATCGTCCAAACAGTGGGGCAGGATCAAATTTTGGTGCAACTACCGGGAATTAGCGATCCGCAACAGGCAGAAAGAGTACTGGGGG
>CAZJJR010000138.1:10037-15392 GCA_964546365.1 uncultured bacterium
AGATTTTCGCCAACAAAAACCCGGTACGGAAGCACAAATAGCAGTAGAACAACGAGTCAGACAGGAATTGCTCGCCAAAAGGCAACAATTAAAGAATTCTGACGATAAAGCCGCTTTTGAAGCCAACGAAGCCGCCATCAAACGCAGCAATGAAGCGATCGCTGCCTTGTACGATCGCACCAATCCACCCCTGACAGGCAAAAACCTCGATGATGCCTTTGTAGGAAGCGATCAAACCGGTGGTTGGAGTGTGGCTTTGCGCTTCGATTCCACAGGCGGGCAAATGTTTGCAGAACTAACCAAAAATATCGCCGGTACGGGAAGAACTCTCGGTATCTTCTTAGATAACGAATTAATCAGCGCCGCTACTGTAGATGTGCAGTATGCAGAAACAGGTATCGTCGGCGGTAGTGCAGAAATTAGCGGTCGGTTTACCGTCCAAGAAGCCCAAGACTTAGCGATTCAGCTAAAAGGCGGTGCTTTACCAGTACCGGTCGAAATCGTCGAAAACCGCACCGTTGGGGCTACCTTAGGACGCGATAGCATTCAAAGCAGTATCTATGCAGGGATCGGCGGTCTGATCTTAGTTTTAATCTTCATGGTGCTTTACTATCGACTGCCGGGATTAATTGCCGATTTCGCTTTGATCGTCTATACCGTCCTCACTTTAGCGATCTTTGCTTTGTTAAACGTTACTTTAACACTGCCGGGAATTGCTGGTTTTATTCTCAGTATCGGGATGGCAGTTGACGCCAACGTGCTGATTTTTGAAAGGACTCGCGAAGAATTACGGGCTGGCAAAAGCTTGTATCGGGCTGTGGAATCGGGATTTTATCGCGCTTTCTCCAGTATCTTAGATAGTAACGTTACTACCTGGATCGCTTGTTTGGCTTTGTTTTGGTTTGGGACTGGTTTGGTGAAAGGCTTTGCCGTAACTCTAGCTTTAGGTGTGGCGGTTAGTATGTTTAGCGCAATTACTTGCAGTCGCACTCTGTTATTGTTCGCAATTAGCATTCCCGGATTACGCAAACCAGAATATTTTGTTCCCAAAAAAGTTGAGGTAGCGCGATGAAATTATATGTAAATAAGTACCGAGAACGTTGGTGGATTTTCTCAGCCGTGATTCTCCTCAGCGGTCTGGCTGCCATGATAGTTTCTTGGGTTCAAATTGGTTCTCCCCTGCGTCCCGGTTTGGATTTTATCGGCGGTACTCGGCTGCAATTTGAATTAGATTGTACCGTGCCGAATAATTGCGCTAAACCGATCGATTTAGGGGAAGTTCGCCAAGTAGCAGATACCCAAGGTTTGGGTTCCAGTAGCATTCAATTAGTCGGTCAGTACGGAATATCCTTACGGACGCAAGACTTGAATGTGGAACAACGCACTCAGTTGCAAAATGCTTTAAGCGAAAAAATCGGTACTTTCGATCCCAAACAAACTCAAATCGATACGGTTGGCCCTACGATCGGTCAGCAGCTACTCTCTGGTGGTTTGTTAGCTTTATTTATTTCCTTTGCGGGAATCGTAGTTTATTTGACCGTGCGGTTTCAGCTAGATTTTGCTGTTTTGGCGCTGGTGGCTTTGTTTCACGATGTCTGGCTGACTGCCGGAATTTTCGCTATCTTGGGTTTAGTGCAAGGAGTAGAAGTTGATAGCTTGTTCTTGGTGGCATTGCTGACAATTATCGGGTTTTCGGTTAACGATACGGTGGTAATTTACGATCGCATTCGAGAAATTATCAAACAAGATGGCAATCGCTACATCGGTGATATCGTCGATGATGGAGTGAACCAAACCTTAACGCGATCGATCAATACTTCCTTAACCACGCTGCTATGCTTGTTTGCTATTTTTCTCTTCGGTGGAGAAACTCTTAAATACTTTGCCTTAGCTTTAATTATCGGCTTTACCACTGGTGCTTACTCGAGTATTTTCATTGCCAGTTCATTGCTAGTTTGGTGGCGAGAAAGAATCGGTCAAGCCGTTCCCGTACCTGCTGAGGCAGCGCAAATCGATAACTCCGCTAATTCTGAAGAAGTTTAATTAGCGATCGTAAGTCAAAATGATTAAATTCTCAAATGCTTACTAAATGAGGCTTCCCCATACCCAATGCCCAACGCCCGACTATTATGGCTAAATCGCAAGAAGAATCTGACCAAATTACAGAAGCACTCACCAAACTAGACCCTCACTTTCACCAGGAAGTAGAAAGGTTACATCAACTAACAGTTTATGCCAGATGGTTAGTGGTGGTTCTGTTGTGGGTGACTGTGGCACCTTTGAGTTTGTGGGGTTTGCGATCGGAAATCGTGCTGTGGCAGCAGTATTTTACTTGGGTAGCACTCAAATACGGTCTGGCTTATCATCGACTACCAGCAGCAGGATTAGCATTATGTATCGGAATGACTGCTGCTGTTTTACTTTGGCAAAGTCGTAATATTCTCTGGGGAAGACCGCCAGAAGAACAGCAACGCCTAGAAAAACAAGTAAACCGAATCCGCCAGCAAGGTAAAAGTCATCCCCTTTGGAAATGGGTTTGCCAGGGATCGGCGACGATCGAAAATTAGATAAAGAAGCTAGCAGGTAAAAAGCATTAAGAATTCAGGAGTCAGAATTTAGGACTCAGGACTCAGGAGTCAGAAGTCAGAATTCAGGACTCAGGAGTTAGAATTCAGGAGTTAGAGTTAACATATTTTCCCTTTCCTTTTCCCTTCCGGCGAGTTGCCCACATCCAGCCACCTACTAATCCTAAACCAATTAATGCCGTTGGCTCTGGGATGTCTTCTGGATTCTGCCGCGCGTTCGCGCTGACTAGAAAATCATTAAAATCGATTAAATCTTTATTTCTGAATTGATCCTCAAAGGAAATCAATACCAATTCCGTAAAAGGATTATTACTACTAAATCTAGCTTGGGTAGTCAATCCATCCGGGGTATCGTTTAGCCTGGTGGTTGAGTATACGGTTGGTTGATTTATACTTTGCAGTGCAAAAGCATATTCTACACCCTTAGCGAAAGTAAAACTAGCATTGCAATTAGGAACGGCAGAATCGAGATTACCGCAAGTTCCTAAATAATCGTCCCTCGTGGTGTCATATGGTTTGTTTTCTTGGAAAAGCGGCGTAAAGGTATCGGCAGCTAAGTCATATACTCCAAAAGTCGATTGATACAGTCCTCGCGACCTTTCAAAGAAAAAATCAGCAACCGTATCGCTGTCAAACTGAATACCTTCAGTACCAAAGCTTAACACAGCCGCTTTTGCTGGTTGAATACCCAGCGTTAAAATGCTTCCCGTTACTAAACCGAGGCAAATCAAAGTATTTTTAATCACCATAAAGTTTGCTCTGATTATTTAAAGAGAGGTCAATACAACCTGCTGTAGTTTAGAAATTAAATAGAGCTTATTTATCTCTCTCTGGTTTGATTTGTTGCCTTTAAATTGCCGTACAATATTTCTTTCTATTGATAGAAAAATATTATGGCTAAAAAGTCAGAGTAGATCGTTATAAATAAACTTAAATAGTTGTATTATTTTTAGCATTTATCGTTTTGACGCCGGGTTTTAAGTAGGCATCTGTGAAAAAACGCAGGTAGATTTGTAGGGGCGGATTTAGTTAGAGTGCTTGATATACCACCGTTTCGTTTTACTCGCTTTCAAAACCCGCCCTGCTCATGTGCGTTTGCGTTTATCCATGCCATCCTAATTATTACCAAAATACGATCGCCTTATGTTAATTTATAGATAAGAGTTATTTCGCTCCTGAATAGATTAATTGAAAAAGCGATGGGGAAGAAAAATTCTGCTCGATCTAACTTTAATTTTTCAAAGCAATCCAAAAAGGAAACCGATTACGATAAAGGAATTAGAAACGGATATGAAGAATATAGTGTAGTGGGTTTTTATGAAAAATTCGGACATGAATACAAGAATCCTCACGAATCAACTATTAATCAGATTATCCAAATAGCTGTTGCTCAATGGCAGCTAGATTTAAGTAAGGTGTTAGACTTAGCTTGCGGGAGTGGAGAAGTTACTTTAGCCTTGCAAAATTTAGGTGGTAACGATATTGATGGGATCGATCCTTATACTTACAATGCTTATTTAAAACGCACTGGGAAATCAGCAGAAACTTTTACTTTTGAAGAAATTGAATCGGGAATTATTTCTCACAGATATTATAGTTTAATAGTTTGCAGCTTTGCTTTACATTTAGTTAGCGAGTCCCGCTTGCCTTTATTAGCTTATCAATTAAGTACGATCGCAAATTCGATGGTCATCATCACCCCTCACAAGCGTCCTCAGTTAAAATCCGAATGGGGATGGCTATATCAAGATGAGATTGTCCGGGAAAGAGTCAGAGCTTGGCTATTTTACAGCACTTAATCCAGATAATTAAGAAAATTGTCGAAAATCTTCATCTTTTTGACTTAATTTAACCAATTTTACCCCTAATTCTTGAAATTTCTGCACTAGGCGATCGCAAGCTGGCCTTTCCGTAGCATAATGACCTGCATCGATCAAAATCAAATTGCGATCGCGTGCTTCTTGGAACTGATGAAACTTACAATCAGAAGTTAGATAAGCTTGCGCCCCCGTTTTCGCCACCGCAGACATAAAACTCGCCCCCGAACCACCTAAAACGGCTACCCTATCAATAATTTGCTCTAAATTTTCTGAAGGAGAAAAAATTAACTCCGGAGGAGATAACACCGTTTTAATTTTTGTCAGTAAATCCTGCAAACTAACCGAAGTTTCTAAATTACCAACTCTACCGTATCCCAATCCATCTTGAGTTGGCGTCACAGGGGTAACTTCCTGAAGCTGCAACAACTGCGCCAAAACATCAGCCGTTCCATCATTCACTTGGTCAAAATTAGTATGGGCAGTATATACGCCAATTTTTTCCGTAAAAGCAAACCGAACCATTTCCGCCACCGGATTTCCTCTCCGGAGAGATTTCACCGGACTAAAAATCAGCGGATGGTGGGCAAAAATTAAATTCACCGGCATACCTTGTTCTCGCAAGGCAATTGCTTCCTCCATCACCGCCAAAGTCGGCGTCAAACAAACGAGAACCCCTGCCGATTCATTTAATATCCCAGGTTCAATTTGCCAACCACCACTAGCCCCGCTTTCTTGCCAAGCAGGATTTGCCCAATTTTCAAACCAATTGATTAACTCAGCAACTTTCATGAAAATTCACAGAGAACTCAACTTCCAAATCCGTCCCTACAACCCTCGATTTTTTGCGATTCTGCGTAAATCATAAACTAGTTCATCCTAACAATAATTGTTGCTGGGAAGGTAACGTTGGTTGAGATATAGAACTAGAAATATTTTGAGCAGGCAAGGAT
>CAZJJR010000139.1:0-3274 GCA_964546365.1 uncultured bacterium
ATTTAAATAATCAACCCCACCCTAGCCCTCCCCTTAGTAAGGGGAGGGTTGGGAGAGAAAAGAGCGATGGAATTAATTCTTTTGTACGACCCTAGCCATCCCCTTACTAAGGGGATGGTTGGGAGGGGTTTAGTTGTTCGCAATTCATTTAGGATCGCTATAGATGTTTTTCTGCTTCTGTTTTTGTCTTTTCCTGACTATCCAAACAACAAACGCCACCACCAGAATCACGAATACTATTTTAGAAACCGGGCCAAGATATTCATCGACAAGCTCGTATTTGTCTCCCAAAATGTACCCAGCGAATGTTAAAAAACTCACCCACAAAGTCGTGCCAACTGTTGAGTAAATTAAAAACGGTACTAAGTGCATTCCGCTGATACCTGCGGGCAGGGAAATCAAAGTCCGAACACCCGGTACTAAGCGACAAAAAAACACGGCTTTTTCGCCATGTCTGTCAAACCAATTATCTGCTTTTTCAATATCCCTTCTAGAGATGGAAATCCACTTTCCGTACTTGTCTGCTAAGTGCTTCAAGTTTTCCTCGCCTACGAGTTTGCCTACGTAGTACCAAGGTAGCGCCCCCAGCATTGTACCGATTACTCCCGCTAAAATTGCTGGAACGAATGCCATTTTTCCCTTAGCGATCGTAAAACCTGCTAAAGGCATAATTAGTTCCGAAGGTATGGGCGGAAATAGGTTTTCTAAGAACATTAGTAACCCAATTCCCACATAGCCGAGGGAAGTCATCGTGTTAGTTATCCATTCCTGCATAAGTTTTGCGATCGGTAATTGGTAAAGAACTCTCTCAAACGGTTAGAAACCCGGTTTCTTTAAGAAACCGGGTTTCTATATTAGCTTACTACTTGCTTATGTTCCAGAAGTCCAAGAGTTCATGTACTCGATTTGATCGGAAGTTAGAGTATCAAGTTCAATACCCATTGCTTGTAATTTCAATCGAGCAATTTCTTTGTCAACTTCTACTGGAATGGAGTGGATACCTGCTTCCAGTTTGCCTTTATTTTTCACCAGATATTCGCAACCTAGAGCTTGGTTGGCAAAACTCATATCCATTACGGCGCTGGGGTGTCCTTCTGCGGCTGCGAGGTTCACCAAACGACCTTCACCTAATACGATTACCGATTTACCATTTTGCAGGCGGTATTCTTCGGTGAAGTTCCGCACGGTGCTTACTTCGGAAGCTTTAGCACCTAACGCTTTCAAATCGATTTCGATATCGAAGTGACCGGAATTGCAAACAATTGCACCGTCTTTCATTACGTCGAAGTGTTCGCCGCGAATGACGTGCTTGTTACCAGTTACGGTGATGAATATATCTCCTTGGGGTGCGGCTTCTGCCATTGGCATGACGCGGAAACCATCCATGACTGCTTCGATCGCTTTGGTAGGATCGATTTCGGTCACGATCACGTTAGCGCCCATACCCCGCGCGCGAAGGGCGGTACCTTTACCGCACCAGCCGTAGCCTGCGACGACTACAGTTTTGCCAGCTAACAAAATGTTGGTGGCGCGGATAATGCCGTCGAGGGTAGATTGTCCGGTACCGTAGCGGTTATCGAAGGAGTGCTTGGTGTCTGCGTCGTTGACGTTGATGGCGGGGAAACTCAACACGCCATCTTTGAACATGGCGCGGAGACGCACGATCCCGGTAGTGGTTTCTTCGGTAGTACCGATGATTTCGGAAAGTTGATGTTGGCGTTCTTTAACTAAGGTAGCTACTACGTCGCAACCGTCATCGATGATGATGTTGGGGCGGTGATCCAAAGCAATTTGGACGTGGCGAACGTAAGTCTCGGCATCTTCGCCTTTGATGGCAAAGACGGGAATGCCGTAATCAGCAACCAAGCAGGCCGCTACGTCATCTTGGGTGGAGAGGGGGTTGCTGGCAATTAATACGGCGTCTGCACCTGCGGCTTTCAGGGCAATGGCGAGATTTGCAGTCTCGGTGGTGACGTGGCAGCAGGCGACTAAGCGAATACCAGCGAGGGGCTTCTCAGCAGCGAAGCGATCGCGAATTTGCTGCAAAACGGGCATCTCCCGTCCCGCCCACTCGATGCGTTGCTTGCCGTGGGGGGCGAGGGAAAGGTCTTTTACTTCGTGCTTGGGCTGGGTGTAAGTTGCAGTCATGAAATTGGTTGCTTAACTTAAGAAAGATGATGTTTGCACATCTAATCTAGATTACTCGATCGTTCCGTGACTCGGTGGCAAAATCGGGACTTCTCCAGTAGATGCCCGATCGGAAAATTTAATTTAAATCTGCTGCCCTGCTTGAAAAGCCGCCTTTTCAACACTAAAATAGATACCCGTAAAATTTATACTTTTCCTACTTTTCCTACTTTTTTGAGCAAAAAAATCCTATTTTCCACAAAAATATGGAAATCTTGATTAGTTACATGAAAATTTGCAGAATATCGTTAGGTCTGTTAAATTTAAATATCATTATAAAACAATTAGACTAACCGAATAATTCTGGCAAAGTTGTTGATAATATTTGGCCGAGAATCAAACTTTTTGAGCAGGTAATTCAGTTAAGCTATGAATGCAACAATGTCGAATTTTCTGACTTACGCATTGCTGTTCGGGTATTTTGCGATCGTGATCGCGATCGGCGTGCGAGCAGCATACAAGGAAACTAGCGAAGGGTTCTTGATTTCCGATCGCGATCGCGGTGGTTTTTGGTTGGGGGTAAGTCTGGCTAGCGGTTGGTTCGGAGGAGACATTTTAACCTTCTACAGCGGCATGACCTATTCTTATGGCTGGGCACCTTTATTTTGGACGCAAGTAGCTTTTGGAGTCGGCTTGTTCCTGTTAGCTTTCTGCGTACCGCAAATTAAAGATTTGGCCGATCGCTTCAAAATGTATATGCAGCCAGATTACTTTCACTACAAATATTCCCGCCGTTGCGGTGCAGCTTTGTTGGTTTGTAATTTCACCCTTTTCTTTGCTTGGTTAATGCTGCAATTTGTGGTAGGAGGTAAACTAATTGCTGGCTTCACCGGATTTCCTTACTATTTAGCTGTAGTTGCAATGGCTACTTTGACATTACCTTACTTGGTATTGGGCGGTTATAAAGCAGTCATCAGTACCGACATTTTACAGTTTTTATTCTTAGCAATATTGTGTTTGTTTTTACTTGGTAAAGCTTTTACTCAAAATGTGAGTGAAATGCCTTTATTAAGTACCGTTGGATCGATGGGTGGTGCTGGGACTTTTTCCTTAGTAATTTTGTCATCTTTATGGACATTTGTGGCTG
>CAZJJR010000139.1:3342-8251 GCA_964546365.1 uncultured bacterium
TGGGCTTTCATTTTCAGCGGGGTTTTAATTTTAATGATGACGTTAATTTTCATGCTGGCGCTTCCTATTGCGAAAGCTCAAGGAGTTTCAGAAGATAATTTTCTGATTTTCGCCCTGCAAAATACTTTTTCTGCCACGTTCATGCCATTTGTAATCTTGTTGCTATGTATTGCCATCATATCCAGCCTCGATACGGCTGCGTTCGGCGCGTCTTTAACGCTTACCAATAACTTAGCCAGTAAATTTGGTTTGATCTCACCAGAATTTCTCCCTTTAGCAACTAGAATTACCCTTTGTTTACTGATGGTTTTTTCCACAATTAGTGCCTTGTTTGCCACTGATGTAATCTACATAATTTACGGAATTATGCGCCTTTCTTCCGTAGCAGCCCCGGTACTCATTGCTTCGTGCCTCCCCAGATGGAATGTCTCGGAACGCGCGATTTTCTGGGGTTTGATTGCGGGAATGTGTTGTTACGTTATTTACTTAATCCAAGGTTGGAGCGGTGCTTGGTTGGATCTTTTACCGATGACTGTTACAACGGTAGGGTTATTGGTAGTAAATTTTATCGATCGTTCTAATAAGATGGGAAAAAACATCAGCTAATCTCAGCAATTTGGGATGAAGAGATGGGGGGATGGGGAGAATTAAATTCTTTATTTAATCTTATCCTTCATCTTTCATCCTTAATCCCGTTCTTCATTCAATCCTTAAATACCGATTAAAATTTCTCTCAAAGGACAGATCCCTTACTGATTAGATTAGCAAAATACCGATCTGCCCAGCGTATTTAGGAAGAAATAAGAACAAGTATTTCTATCCTCTAAGGCTGTTACATTTCTTTATACATCGCATTTATACTAGCCAACCGTAACCTCAACACGCTTTCTTATCGTAGTGGAGGCAGTTTTAATATGCGATCTAAAAATTGGGTAATAGCAGGAGTGATGATAGCGAGTTGGGTAGTTCCTCCCAGCAAAGCTCAAATTCCATTCCTACCGAATTTGGATCTGCAACCTAGAAGTTTTCTGGAACAGAATTCAGATCGCAGGGTAATTTCCGATTGTATTCGATTAGATGGGCGCTGTTTGTTTGAAATAGCGGGAATTAGGAGTGAATTGCCCGATCGCAAACAGGTGATCGAGCGAAATTTGGCCTCCATTAGAGATGCTTATTTTGAAAGCGATGCCGATCGAGTAAAGGTAGAAGTTAGGCCAGAAAGCAATTTGCCAGTACTTTACGCCAACGGACAACGCTTAGTAACGATTACTAATTTGGATGCCGAATTGTACAATTTAGAACCGACCAGTTTGGCAGTGCGACTACAGGATTCCTTACCCAATGATTTGCAACAAGCTAAAGCGGAAAGGGAAGCCCGGTATTTGTCGCGACAAATAGCGATCGGATCTGGCATTCTCCTGAGTATGTTGGCGAGTAGTTGGGCAATTCGTCGTTGGCGCGATCGCACTCAACAACAAGCACTCACCGATTCCATTTCATCCGCCAGCGATCCCGTCGCCACCCAACTAAACAAGCAGCAACAACAGAATATTACCGAAGTGCAACGTCGCATCACCCAAATAGGGCTAGTTGGCGTTTGGGGTGGTGGGGGATATTTGATTTTGGGTTTATTTCCCTATACCCGATTTTTACAAGTTTTGCTGATCGGGGCTTTGAATATTCCCGTTATTGTAGGAGTGGTAGCATTAGGCACTTACGTCATCATTCGATTGAGTTACGCTTCGATCGATCGCTTTACTTCCGTTCTCACCACCGGTTACTTAAGCACTCCCGAATCTTCCCGGCGTTTGCAACTAAGAGTTTCCACAATTTCCGGAGTGACCAAAAGTATTACCACCCTGATTTTGAGCGCCATTGGTATCATCTTGGGCTTAATAGCTTTAGGAATAGATATCGGGCCTTTGTTAGCTGGCGCTGGTATCCTTGGGGTTGCGCTTTCTTTAGCATCTCAAAACTTAATCAAAGATGCTATTAACGGTTTTTTAATTATCGTCGAAGACCACTATGCCGTTGGTGATGTAATTGCAATAGGAGAGTTCGGCGGTTTAGTAGAAAACATGAATCTTCGCATTACTCAACTGCGCGATGCAGAAGGAAGATTGATCACCATTCCTAACAGCGAAGTAAAAGCAGTTGCGAATCTTTCCAGTAACTGGTCGCGAGCGGATTTAAGTATTCCAGTTGCTTACAGCGCCGATGTTAATCATGCCATAGAATTAATTAAAAACGCCGCTTCCCAGATGAACGGCGACCCTCATTGGCAAGCCCAAATCTTAGAATCGCCTCAAATTTTAGGAGTAGATGATTTTGGCAGTCGCGGTGTAATTATTCGCGTGTGGATTAAAACCTTACCCCTCAAGCAATGGGATGTAGCGAGAGAATTTCGCCGCCGTTTGAAAGTAGCCTTTGATGAAGCGGGAATTCCAATTCCTCTACCACAACAAGAAGTTTGGTTTAATAACTTATTACCCCAACTAAGCAAAAATTCTTTGCATACCGATTCTGCTTCGTAGTAAAAATTTAAATGTAGAGACGTTTCGCGAAACGTCTCTGCATCTGTAGCGTGTCATTCCTAGATAGCTTTCAATTGGCAACTTTCAAACGCCTTCTGATTATAATATTGATGGCCGATCGGAATCTCGACAATAAACTGAGTACCTTTTCTTGGTGAAGAACAGCATTGCAAACTACCTTGATGTTTTTCTACGATAATTTGCCAGCTAATAGATAACCCAATTCCCGTACCTTTACCCGGTGGTTTAGTGGTAAAAAAGGGATCGAATATCCGGCGGCGGACTTCTTCCTTCATCCCCAAACCGTTATCTGCAATCCGAATTGCTACTTTTTCTCCGTTGATTACTTCAGTATGAATGCAAATTGCCGGTACTAGATAGTTGGTGATTCCTGATGGACAAAAACTTGGCCCGGATTCCACCTGCAAAGTATCGCTGCTAAAGCGCGACTCTAAAGAGTCGATCGCATTAGCGATAATATTCATAAAAACCTGATTCAATTCGCCGCTATAACATTCTACTTCTGGCAAGTCCGGAGCGTATTCTTTAATTATTTCAATCGCAGGACGATCGGCCTTAAATTTGAGCCTATTGTGTAAAATCATCAAAGTGCTATCAATTCCTTCGTGGATGTTGGTTCGTTTCATCACCACTTCATCTTGGCGGGAGAAACGTCTCAGGGATAGCACGATTTCCCGAATGCGATCGGTTCCTATCTGCATAGAACTCATAATTTTCGGCAAATCTTCCATCAAAAATTCCAAGTCAATTTCTGCGGATTTTTCCTCGATTTCTGGCATCGTAGTGGGATAGGTCTTTTGATAAAGATTTATCATATCGAGCAAATCTTCAATATATCTACTAATATGGGAAATATTGCCGTAAATAAAATTAACTAGATTGTTGATTTCGTGAGCTACCCCAGCCACTAATTGACCCAAAGCTGACATTTTCTCGCTTTGAATTAATTGAGCTTGAGTTTGTTGAAGTTGCCAGAGCGATCGTCGTAAATTTTCCTCAGCTTGCTGTTTCTCTTTAATCTCTTCTTGCAACCTTTCATTCGTATTTGTTAGTTCCTCAGTTCGTTCTTCTACTCTCCTTTCCAATTCTGATGCCAGTTTTTTCCGTTCCCCTACTTCACCTTCTAAAAGTTCATTTTGGCTTTTGAGTTTTTTAGTTAATTTTCTGATACTCAAATGAGTTCTCACGCGGGCTAAAACTTCTTCATATTGAAATGGTTTGGTAATATAATCAACCGCCCCTGCATTAAAACCTTTCACCTTATTTTCCGTATCGGCTAGCGCCGTCATGAAAATCACGGGAATTTCTTTTGTGGTTTCTTCTTGTTTCAAGCGCCGGCAGGTTTCAAATCCATCCATTCCCGGCATAATCACATCTAACAATATCAAATCGGGAGGTGAATATTCTACCTTATTGATGGCGCTTTGTCCGTTACGAGCTACTAACACTTTGTACCCCGATTTCTTGAGAAAATCAAACAACACTTGTATATTATTTTGGTTGTCATCTACGATCAGAATTGATTCGGCATTTGCGTATTCACCACTCATTTTTATTTACCCCGATATTGTTGTACGAATTCCAAAATTTTTTCTTCTTCAAAATTACTAGCTAATTCACTTATATGGTTGGCAAAGGCTAGGTATTTAGGCGACAATCTTTTTAGTTTATTTGCTTCTTCTTGAATGCCTCCCAAATCACCACTCATCGCCAAATCGAAAAATATCGCTATTTCTGCATTGGGAGGGGCGATTAATTCTGGTTCTGCCAGTTTTTCATCAGAATTTTGCTCCCCTGAATCAACTGTAGAAACTTCTGATTCATCATAAATCCACTCCAAATTTAAGTGACGTTTCAAACATTCTAAAAGTTCTTCCGAACGAATAGGTTTGGAAATAAAATCATCACACCCAGCTTCTAAACCTCCTTGTTGTTCTGATGACAAAACGCTTGCCGAAGTCCCGATCACGATCGCATCTTTCACTACAGGCGTTTTCCGAATTCTTCGCGTCGCTTCAAACCCATCCATCACGGGCATTACCAAATCGATTAAAATACAATCCGGTTTAAATTCTATAACTTTATTCAAACAATCTTTTCCATCAGTTGCTTCAATAATATTAAACCCGATGGGAGTTAGTAAATTTACCAAAACCGAGCGGTTTTCCCATCGATCGTCCACGACCATAATTTTTTGTTTTTGCCCTACAAAACCCCTGATAATTTTTTCGGGTTTATTGAGTTTTTCTGCCCATCCTTTAACTTCCACTAATTCTAGTTCAAACCAAAAAACACTTCCTTTATCTAAAGTGCTTTTTACTTTCAATTCGCCGCCCATCATTTCCACTAATTGA
>CAZJJR010000139.1:8289-15270 GCA_964546365.1 uncultured bacterium
GTCTGGCGAACGCGATCGCCTACCTGCTCGAAGGGTAAAAATATCTTGGATAGTTGTTCTGGTGCAATCCCGATCCCCGTATCTTCGACTTGGAAACGGATTTTGAGAATGGGCAATAGATCGGCATTTACCTGATTTTCCAATACTTCTACTTTGAAACGAACGCCTCCCGTTTCAGTAAATTTGATGGCATTGCCGATTAAGTTGATGAGAATTTGCCGCAATCTTTTTTCGTCGGCGCGAATGCAAACGGGAATTTGAGTGATCGGTTCGTACATTAGGGCAATTCCCTTTTGTTCTGCTCGAATGCGACAAATTTCGGCAATCCCTTGCAGAAAATCGGAAAAATGAAATTCTGTAGGATAGAGTTCTGTTTTGCCTGCTTCAATTTTAGATAAATCTAAAATGTCGTTAATTAAAGTTAATAAGTGTTCGCCGCATTGGTGAATAATTTTGATCCCGATACTTTGCTCTACAGTCAAACTTTTGTTTCGTTGGAAAATTTGAGCGTAACCTAAAATGCCATTGAGCGGGGTTCTCAATTCGTGACTCATGTTGGCGAGAAACTGACTTTTCGCACGGCTTGCTGTTTGTGCTTTTTGTTCGGCTCGCTGACGTTCTTCGATCTCTATTTCCAGACGGGAATTTTTTTCTTTTAATTCCTGCGTTCTTTCTTCTACTTTGACTTCTAGGGTATGGCTGTATTCTTCTAATTGCTGATTGGCTGATGCTAAATTGGCATACAACCGGGCGTTTTCTAATGCGATCGCAGCTTGCGCCGATAGCATCCGCAACACTTCTACTCGCTTGGCAGTAAACGCACCAGCCACTAAATTATTTTCCAGGTAAAGGATCGCCGTCAGTTTGCCTTGATACAAAATAGGCGTACACAGCACTGACTTCGGTTTGTGTTGCTTGATGTAATGGTCTTGGCTAAATATCTCCTCGCGGCTGGCATCATTTAATATGGCATCTTTCTGAGTTCTGACCACGTAATTAATTACCGAAATGGGTAATTTATTACCAGTTGATACTGGCAAAGATTGCAGCACTTCGATCTCATCTTTATTTCCGGCTGCTTCTATAAAAAGTTGACCGTCTTTTGATAAAATCAGCGTACCTGTTTGAGCGCCTGCGTTTTCGATCGCAATTTTCATCAACTTGTCGAGCAAGTTAGCCAAAACGATTTCGCCGGATATAGCTTGGGACGCTTTCATCACCGTTGCCAAATCCAGAACTTGCGCCTGACTACTCGTGGTAGTTAAAGAGACGATCGTGGCAGAACGCTCGAAGCCGAGAGGTGTTTCTGCAACGGGCGATCGCGCAATTAACTGAGGATATCGTTCCTCCAAATCTTCCACTTTCGCTTTCGCACCCCAACGGATATAGCTGTAGTAAGCATCCGTCATGTAAGTCTTGGCAATCTTTTCTCTGCCCAGAGATAGCTGAAACTCTGCCGCCAGTTCGTTTGCTAAAGCCTCATCCTGGAGATATCCCTGTTCCTTGGCTCCCGCGATCGCTCGTTCGTAATAATTAATTGCTTGGTCATTTTGTCCCAAAACCCGCGCTTTCTCAGCTTCCACCAAGTCGTACTTATGCTGGAAATTACACGGCGCATGGAACGCCCAAGTTTTCATTTTTTCTTGATTTGCTGCTACTTCGTTTAGGTATTCTTCTTTCTGACTTGTTTGTGCTTCTGAATACAGCGCTAGGAGGGCAAGAGAATGGTAGAAATTGTAAATAGCATTCTGAACCAATCCTACGCCGAAGCTGGCATATTCTGCTGATAAATTGGCGCTGGCTACTGTTGCTTTGTAATCTTTAAATGAATACTGGAGAATTGTTTTGGCTACATAGTAAAAAAATAGCAAAGTATTATTGTTAGATTCTTTGATGACTGGGATCATTTCCTGTTCATTAAAGCTCTCCCCGATCAACTGTAATTTATCCGCGCTTTTTCCGAGCAAATTATTAACAAGCTGGTGGTAAATTTTTATTCCCCCAATATCGTACTCTTGCTTGTACTTAGTAGTCATAGCAGCATATTTAGTCTGTTCTAACTCGACTAGTTCTAACTCCTGACCACTGAGAAATTTGAAATAGCAATAACTCATCGCATTGTGGCTAGCATACTCTAGGTCGCCCACTTCCAAACCGCTTTGAATGCCATCAGTCAAAGGTATTTGGTTTTGCATAATAGGATCTTTCCAGTGGTTAATAAGTACATAAAATATACAAATTAACTTGGCTTTAAATGTCTTCGCATCAAATTTTTCCAACAAATTAACGGCTATTTTGCCGAATCGATAGCCAGACTCTATATCTCCCAGTGGCCCACAAAGGAGCGCTCCATACCAAACATAAGCAAAAGCGGATTCGGAGGAATTTCCATAGGCTAGCGACAAAGTTATCATTGTAAAAAGAATAGGCGGAAGCAGCTGTGCATTTGCCAGATAAGCCGCTACTACTATCGACCTTAATATACGCATGGCCGCGATTTTACCGGGTTCCGTCATTGGCGGTAGGTCAGCTAAATCGTCTATAATCAGCTCTTGAGGGGGTTTTTGCTCCAAGCAAACGCCGAGCATTTCCAACACTTCGATTCCGGTATCTATGGCTGAGTTCATCCGGTTTTGAGAGAACTCTACCTGAATTTTCAACTCGTACACCTTGACTTTTTCTAGGAGTGTTTTCCCCTGCTTCAGAATGACATCAGACAACTGTTGCGATCGCTCAAAGTTGGTGTTTAAGTATTCAGCTTCTGCTGCTTCCAAATGAAGAGTTAACGTCAGGTCATACTGACTCTCCCAACAATATTCGGCAAGAAGTCCCAAACCCACATTCAAATATTTGACAGCCGACTCATAGGCAGTTGCTGCTTTGGCTTTCTGTCCAGCAATAAGATTGAGTTCTGCCAGTTCGTATTTTTCCTCTTCAGTTCTAAGTAAATCAGTCCCGTAATTCAGTTGGTTAACCAGTGCAAAAATATTTTCTTTTTGTTCATCAGCCGTGGTATTTTCCAGCAGCAGTTGACCAATTTTCAGGTGAGTCTCTTTTTTCTGGCGATCGGGAATTAGAGAATAGGCAGCTTGCTGCACTCTGTCGTGCAAAAACTTGTAGTCAACCTTGACATCCGTTAAACTAATTCCGAGCGATTCCTCTTGACTAAATACTAGCGGAATTTTGTATTCATTCCCCTGCGGCAAAATCAAACCGGCCTGAAGTGCCGACCATAAATGTGCAGCCGTGACTAAGGAAGACGCTTCGTTGACAACGCTCAAAACTTCTAAGTTAAAACTGTTGCCAATACAAGCAGCTAGTTTTAATACTTTCTGGGTATCTTCTGGCAGTTTGCGAATATTTCTCGCCATCAGTTCGACGACATTTAAATCTGTAATGCCGATCGATTGAATTTGCGCTAAAGACCACTGCCAAGCACCCGAATATAAATCGTAAGTTAGCAAGTTTTCTTGGTAAAGGGTCTTCAGCAGTTGCGTCAAGAAGAAAGGATTCCCTTGAGTTTTGTTGAAAAGTAACTCAGCCAAAGGTTTTGACCTCTCCCCTGCGAGGGGAGGGGAGCCATTCTCCTGGGGAGTTAGGTTTTCTGTTTCCCCCAGAGTATCGGCGATTAATTGTTCGACGTGAACGAGTTTTAACGGCCCTAGTACGATGTTATTGACCGTCGCACCCGCTTGTTGGATTTTTTCGATCGTCTGAATTGTCGGATGTGTCGGAAAAACTTCGTTATCCCGATAAGCACCTATCAGCAATAAATATTGGCTATCGCTATCGGTCATGACCAATTGGATCAATTTCAGCGATGCCGAATCCGCCCACTGCAAGTCATCTAAAAAGACAACTAGCGGGTGTTCTTTAGTGGTAAATACGCTGATAAATTGTTTGAATACTCGACTGAAACGGTTTTGCGATTCAGTTGCTCCCAGTTCCGGTACTGGTGGTTGTTTGCCGATAATTAATTCGACTTCGGGAATTACATCGATGATGATTTGCCCGTTAACTGCTAAAGCAGATAATAGTTTTTCTTGCCAAATTTCGATTTGTTCGGTGCTTTCCGTGAGTAATTGCTGAATTAGTGACTGTAAAGCTTGAATCAGGGAAGCGTAGGGAATATTCCGCTTGAATTGGTCGAATTTCCCGGCAATAAAATATCCGCGTTGTCGAACGATCGGTTTGTGTACTTCATTAACTAAAACCGTTTTACCAATACCAGAATAACCGGAAACTAGCATTAATTCCGCAGTGCCAGCAGAAATGCGATCGTCCTGGGGACAGGCTATGCGATCGAACGTTTCCAGCAGCATCGCAACTTCTGCCTCTCTCCCGTACAATCTTTGGGGAATTAATAATTGTCCTGCTTTATCGGCACTACCGGGAATAAATTGAGAAATATCTCCCGTAGTTTGCAGTTTCATCAAACAAGTTTCTAAGTCGAACTTTAGACCTTCCGCACTTTGATAGCGGTCTTCCGATGTTTTCGCTAATAATTTCATTACGATCGATGAAATTGCCTCCGGTATTTCGGGATTTAATTGATGAGGAGGAACCGGATTTTTGGCAATATGGCTGTGTACTAATTCCAGCGGATCTGTACCATTAAAAGGCAATTCTCCTGTCAGCATTTCATAAAACGTAACGCCCAAAGAATAAAAGTCCGTGCGGTAGTCCAGCGCTCGATTCATTCTGCCAGTTTGCTCTGGCGACATATAGGCGAGGGTGCCTTCGAGTAAGTCTGGATGACTGAGTGCGGAGTTTTCTCGCTCTAATTGGGAAGCAATACTGAAGTCAATAATTTTTACTTGTTCGGTTGACTTATTTATAATGATGTTTTGCGGTTTAATATCTTTATGAATAATGCAATTTTTATGAAGCTGTCCCAGTGCAGAGGTTAACTGAATCGCGATCGACAAAAACGATAAAATAGATATTTGCTGAGAATCGATCCAATTTTTCAGGGATTGTGCGCCTAAATCTTCTAAAATCAGCGCTAAACCGTTGTGATAGTTTTCTAAGCCATAAGCTTTGACCACTCCTTCTACATTCAGAGGTTCGAGGATTTTATATTCGTGCCGCAATCGGGTGATTTCTTCCAGAGTGGGATACTCTGCAACTAAAGTCTTGACGATCGCGTTAGAGAGATCTGATTCGCGCTGACAACGATAGATGGCTGTTCTGGCTCCGCTGTGAATCGCTTCGATGACTTGATATCCCGGTAAAATGGTATTCATGTAATTTTTCTGGCTCCTGCAAGCAAATCAAGACGTGGGATTTAGGTACAATCTCTTCAACTACAGAGCAGCGCACGATTTCTTTTAATAGCTAGGTAACCCACGAATCAGTCTAGGGCCATGAAAACCATTTTGGTAAACCGCATTGGATTGAACCTTGAACAGAAAGCAAATCTAGCTTCTGTATATAGAATGCCTAAAAATCTTAAATAAATTGAAAGTTCAAACTAATTGTAGTAATTAAGCCGTGTATGCTCTCTTATTTTTGTTATAAAATTTAGCTTTTACCTGCACTCGACGATCTTTTATGCTGAAAAGGCAATCTTTATTAATTATTGGACTATCTTTTATTTACAATTAGTCATAAAAATTTATTTTCATTTAGAAAAAAATAAATCAATGTAAAGTGCAAACAGATGCCGTGCATCCCCGCGCTTTTGAGTACACCCGTCTCCCAAGTGGGGATATAGCAATCCTAAATGAATTGCGAACAACTAGACCCCTCCCAACCCTCCCCTTACCAAGGGGAGGGCTAGGGTGGGGTTGATTACTCAAATAGGATGGCTATAGAAAGAAAAAGTTGACGGATTACTTCTGCCGTCTTGCACTAGGCTAAATTCGCCGTCGTCAGGTTATTGCTTTATTAGTACACTTGTACTATACTATAACAGTAAGGATATTGAGACCGTTTTCTGTCGAAATGGCTCATTAGCGACCTTTTAGAGGTAGGATTTGGGTTTTTACTATGAATAAGCATTACATTCTCAGCCTTAATCCAAATGCCAAGCACGATTGGGATCGCTGCACCTTGCGAGACCCTCTCACTGCCAAGCGTCCGGAATTTGCCAAATTGATTGCCGACACTGTTGGTGAAAAAGCAGGTTCTTACTTGGTTTCCGTGCGAATTGAAGTAGAAATTTTGGAAAAAGCCCCTCTAACGCAAGTTGAGCAGCTTCCTCTCAATCTTCCGGAAATTTCTCATCATGTTCAACCGCAAGAACTCGTTGCATAAAAAAGGATCGGGAAGGATGAAGGCTGAAGGATGAAGTATGAAGGATAAAAGATGAAGGATGAGAAAATATATTCCATCTATCTCCCCATCGCCCCATCCCCTCACTCACTTATTTCCTCTCCCATTCCTTACTTTGTTGTCTTATCTATTTTTTTCTGAGGAAAAATCTTAATGTTCAAACTCAGTGATTATCCCCTTGCCATTTCTCAAGCTACCCAAAGAATCACTGAACTAGATTACGAATTGTCTGCAATTCGTCAATTGATCGATGCTTTTGAAGGCAGAACGGATCTGTTAGTGGCTGCCGATCCTAAGTTAAAGAATTCTGCTCAACGCAAGGCACGTCGTTTTGAATTATTGCAATTCAATCAAGAATATCAAAAAGCGATCGATATTTTGACAAAATTGAGCGTGGAAAAATCCAGCGCGATCGCACACTTGGAATATCTCCGCAATCAGTTTAGCGTCGCCAAGTTGGAAGCGCAATTAGCGATCGCTCAACAACTTTCCGGATTAGAAGCCAGGGAATTAATCGGTTTCTAATCAAGTAAAACTTTCTCCTTTGGGTTGAATGGCAGTAGGTATTTTTGTCCTACTGCTTTTTTTTATCGAGAATTCAGGAGTCAGAATTCAGAATACAGAATGGAATAGAAGTTATACTGGCGGAGCGGTCAAGGGTTTTAACCGAATGTCACTAAGTTTAGTCTGAAAAGGAGGCTGGAG
>CAZJJR010000140.1:0-13259 GCA_964546365.1 uncultured bacterium
AAATAAAGGAAACTGCTTATTTTTAGCTTACATTTAGGTTTTTCCACCTTTTTCACAATTTGACATCAATCAAAAGATATAAAATTGAGGGCAATGGAGCGATCGAGCAGTTTGTCAAGAGGTGACTTGCACCGAGCAAAAAGGAAAAATACCGTTTCGATCGCACTTTATAGTAGAGGCAGGTAGGAAAGTTTGGTGGCAAATTTAAAGTGAATTGGTACAAAATAAGCCGATCGCAAAACTTAAATCCAATAGTTAAAGCCTCTGATAGGTAAAATTTTATTCACATCTATCTGTATTTATCGCGATGATTTGTGGCGACAACCCCGATCGATCTGCCGAGCTTGCTTTTTCAAATCCCCTTTGGGCTAGACCATTAGTTCTTTATAGATGAGTCAGGTAGGAATATTCGATAAAACTTTAAACACTGTAGCTAAAATATCAAGATTCAGTAAAAGTTACTACTTGATTATAGACGGCATATAAATTTTTGTCTTACTGTGGAAACACAGGGGGCAAGTAGTTTCAGTTCGGTCTGACAGGTCTAAATGTTATTTGAGAAGACAAAGATTAGGAAAAAGAGATATGAAACGCCTACGCCAAACATTATTCGCACTAGCAACATTAGGGTTGGGAATTTTCTCGGTATCTAGCGCTGCCAATGCCTTTACCCTAGTAGATCGAACTGGCTTTACCGATGATGAATTCAATAATTTGATTAAGACGGGAGAGTATGCTGAATTATTCGTTGCTCAAAGCCGTATAGGTAATAATAGCAACAACGGAGATTATGAATTAAGTATCAACAACCCTATCGTACCCGATCCTACCAATCCGAATAAATTGATTGGTGGTCTACCCGTTAATTCACCGCTCCAGCATACTTGGGGAAATGGCAATTTAGTAGATTTTATCCTAGAATACACCGGAAGTGTAGTTAATTATACTGTAGGTGGTAAGCTACTCAGCACTAACGTTTTTAGTGGCCCCGTAACAGACATTTTCCTTCGTACTCGTGCTGGTACTAAAAGCAACAGCACTAAGAGTCGTATGGAATTGAGTAACTTAGTTTTTAATGGAGTAGGAATAGGTAGTTTATCTTCTTCAGTGGTAGGTAGCAATAGTAGCGACATCGACTATCTGCAAATTGCTGGAATATCATCTCCCTTCACCCTGACAGGGAAATCATTGATGAGTTGGGAAGGTATTGCGCCGAACGGTTCTAACATCGCTTATCAAATCAAAGTTGGTACGACACCACAGACTGAAGTACCCGAACCAGCTACGGTGGCAGCGATTCTCCTGACTGGTGGCGTGCTAGCTCTCGGTAAGAAAAAAGAACAAAAAGCAAACTGATAATTAATTTAAGTTGCTCGTGATTGTTGTCGAGGCTGGTATTCGGTAGTAGAGAAAAAGAAAATTATCCTACTACCGAATACCTAGTAACTCAAATTGCTAGCGATGGGATCGAGATAGGGGCTAGGATTGAGGGAAAGGGAAATGTAGATATTTTCGCGATCGCTACTTTTTTTCTTCTTAGTACCCACTATCAGTCTAAATCCGATAACTAGCAACTTGAGTTATTAGGTAAACTGAGGATCGGTGTTTCGCCCAAAAAATCCTTCGTTTTGCAACCCGTTGATTTTACTACACTGACAGCTGTTAGCTGCGACTTAAGAGCGAACTGGCTACCATCCCGCTTGGAACAAGTTTACCAGCGCGATCGCTATACGATCGCCCTCGCTTTACGCACCCTCAAGCAGCGAGGTTGGCTCACCATTTCCTGGCATACCCAAGCAGCAAGAATTTGTATCGCTGAGCCTCCACCAAAAAACCCCGATACATTTACGTTCAGTCAACAACTGCGTCACCAATTGGGTGGTTTAGCGCTGATCGCAATTGAAGAAATTGCACCTTGGGAGAGAGTTTTAGATTTCCAGTTTGGCAAACGTCCGGGAGAATCTCCCCTGTGGCATTTGTACGTAGAAATCATGGGCAAATACAGCAATGTTATCTTAGCTGATGCGAATAATTTAATTGTCACGGCGGCTCATCAAGTTAGCCAACAACAATCTAGCGTTCGCCCTATCTTAACCGGGCAACCTTATGAAATTCCCCCTGTTCTTACCGATCCGATTCCTAGTTCTAGCGAATCGCCACAACGCTGGCAAGAAAGAGTTAGTCTAGTTCCGGGAAAAATCGGGCGTCAATTATTAAAAAGTTATCGCGGTTTGAGTTCTGCGCTCGTACAGTCAATGGTGCAAGAGGCAGGAATTGCGATCGATCGATCTACGGAAACCTTAACGGAATCGGAATGGCATCGGTTATTTCTTAAATGGCAAGAATGGCTGGAAATATTAGAAAAATCTCAATTTAAACCCGGTTGGAACCTATCCTCCCAACCCCCTTCCCTGGTAGGGAAGGGGGCGGAAAACTCCCCTCCCCTACCAGGGGAGGGGTTGGGGGATAGGTCTGATTTAGAGAGATATGCGGGATATACCGTTATTGGTTGGGGAATGGTTGAGCCAGCGAAAGACATTCATAGTTTGCTCGATCGCTACTACAGCCAACATCTAAATCAACAAGAATTTACCCAATTACGACATCAACTCAGTCAAAAAGTCAATAGTATTTTAGGAAGATTGCGCGTCAAAGCTAATACTTTCGCGGAGCGTTTGCAGCAATCCGATCGCGCAGATAAATATCGAGAACAAGCAGATTTGTTGATGGCGCATCTCCAGTCTTGGCAACCTGGAATGAAATCAATCACGTTGGCTGATTTCGAGACGGGAAACCCAGTGAGCATTCCCTTAGATCCAGAAAAGAATGCCGTCCAAAATGCCCAAGCTCTTTACAAACAGCATCAAAAACTCAAACGCGCTCGTAATGCTGTTGAACCGCTACTCATGGAAGTAAAAGGAGAAATAGATTATTTAGAGCAGGTAGAAGCCGCTTTAGCTCAATTAGAAAAATATAATAGTGCAGAAGATTTACAAACTCTAGAAGAAATCCGAGAAGAATTAATTCAACAACGTTATTTGGAAGATCCGGAATACGGTCGTTCTAGTAAGACGCAAGAGGAATCTCATCCTTATCGTTTCCGTACTCCCAGCGGTTTTGAGTTACTGATCGGTCGTAACAATCGACAAAACGACGAACTAACTTTTCGGATTGCAGGAGATTACGATCTTTGGTTCCACACCCAAGAAATTCCTGGCTCTCACGTACTGCTGCGCTTGGAACCAGGGGCGGTAGCTGAGGAAGCAGATTTGCAATTTGTCGCTGACCTGGCTGCTTATTACAGTCGTTCTCGGCAAAGCGATCGCGTTCCCGTCATATACACGGAACCCAAGCACGTTTACAAACCCAAAGGCGCGAAGCCAGGAGTGGCTATTTACAAGCAAGAACGGGTGATTTGGGGGCGTCCGCAACAGGCAGTGCTTCAAGATTAGATGTGCGAATTTCGATTTGGCTCGATCGCGAGCATCTCCAGTACTTTCACGTAAGCGGCACAAAACTAAAACACGACTTAGGTATTACCACTGTGGATTTGCGGCGGAGCAGCGAAGACTATAGAAGTATGAGGTTTGCCAAAAAGTAGAAAGTCTTCTCTCTTGTGATAGAGATTGCCTCTACTAAAGTAGGTATACTTTGTTAAAAGTAAACTTTTGTAAATGTGTCGTTCATGTTACAATAGTTTATGAAGATTTACCCACTGTGAGCCTGGGAACACACAGTTTGGGTTTCCTCAAATTAAAGCGACAACACAACTTTAAATATTGATTCAGACCAGCTTTTGGGAAGCTGGTCGTTTTTTATACATTGTTGGGGAGTGACGGGACGCAAACACGCGGAAACGCGGGAACAGCGTGAAGATCGATTAACGATCTAACTCCTGAATTGGAGAATTCTGACTCCTGAATTCTTTTCTATTAATCAGAACGCAATGGCGCATCTAAAACTTTGGTGATTCGATCGCGCGTTTCTTCCAAATGCGCCCTGGTGTAATCATCCAAACTTTTACCCTGTTTTCTAAGGGTACTGTTGAGACTTTCCCGCAGTTGGCGGAGTTTTTGCCAAGCAAGCGATCGCGCATCTTCCGGCACTTCTTCCGTCCGCAATACCATATCTATTAATATTGCCAGGTAGTCTCGCTGCAACGCACGACGCAAACTCGATATTTTGACTGACTTCTTCTCTGCTTGGAGTACTTCACTCCAAATCCCATTTTGTAAAAAGTTGAACAATTCTGGAATGGTCAGTGCTTTTCCTGGGGGTGTTTTCAATTCTATATCCCGCAAGCGAGTTAAGCGATCGCCCGACAGCAAACTTCTGAGCATATCGCTTTGGTAGGACAAAATTTCATCGTGAATTGGGTAGTCAAGGCGTTCGTTTATACCTTCTTCATCCCATTCACTCGGTTGAGAAGGTGTTAACTTATTCCATATTTCCGGAGGAAAATTAAAAGCATCTTCAGCAAACAAATATTTCTGTAAAGTTACCAATGCTTCCTTCTGTTTTTCCACCGATACTACTTCAAGCGGTAAACTGCGGTTACTACTGTTAATGCGATCGCGATAAAAAGACTGTCCGCCAATATACTTACTGATAATTTTTAATTGTTGATAATAATAAGAAAATACTCGATCGAACATTTTTTTCAATTCACCCTGATTGAGTTCCTTGACAGAATCACTTTTGTTCAGGCTCTCCCACATCAAACGAGCATTATCTAACTGCCACTGAGCATAGCGCAAAGGGTCGCTACTCAAATCTCCTCTATTACTAGTTGGATCGAGATCCGAACTATCTTCATCTGGCGCATACGATAATTCAGGATTTGTAGATTGTTTTTGGATAATTTTTTGTAGTAATTGCTTTTCATTTTGAGGATTTGTGAAACCGCTTGGTGTATAACCGTATTCAATTGCCCACTCATCGTATGGCCCCACGATCGCTGGAGAATAATCACCTTGTTTAGTACCCAAGGGTGCTAAATTGATCGGTGCGTAATCCATTACCGAACTAACCATTCCCCTAGTACGAGTAATTTCGGTATTATTCAATTCTTCTGGTTTAAGGAAAAAGCTAGCGCGGAAATTATGCCTTAATCCTAAAGTGTGTCCCACCTCATGAGCAACTAGCCATCGCAAAAATTGTGCGATATATTCTTTCTTTTCTTCATGATTTGACATTCGATCTGGCAATAAAGATAGTGCCATCGCCCCTATAACGAATTGGTTAGCGATCGCCCTACCATAACAAACATCGCTACTCCTAATTAAAGTTGCTAAAAAAGAGCGGTTTGGCATTCGTTGTAAGCTGCGATAACTCCTCGATTGAAGCCGATTGAATGGCAAACAAAAATCATTACTTTTAATCTTATTTGAATTTCTAGGAGGTAAAAATATTTGATAATACTCATTTTCATCTTGTACCATATTAGCATCTATAAGAATATCAGAATCTAAAACTTCGCCAGTTAGAGGATTTGTTCTGGATAAACCGTAAGCAATATCCTTATCTAAAGAATTCAACCAACGAATCGTATTGTAGCGTCGATCGCCCGGTTTCCAATCAGCATTATCCGGCATTTGCTTAACTTCAATAGCATTTTTAAATCCAGCTTTTTCAAAAGCCTTATTCCACATTAAAGCTCCTTCTTTAATCGCCTCTCTATATTCCAGCGGAGTAGTATTTTCAATCCAGAAAACGATTGGTTTTTTAGGTGGAGACAATGGAGCGTTTGGGTCTTGTTTTTCCAAATGCCAACGGTTGATATAACGAACTAATTGAGAGTTACCATTAAGGTTAGAAAAATCTCGGTAAACGGTCGTGAGATAGCCAACCCGATCGTCAGCTAAACGAGGAACGTAACCGTTATTTTCGGGTAATTCCGACAAACTGTAGTGAACGCGAATATTTAACGATCTGTAATCAGGTACGGTAGAAAGAGATAAACTACTATTATTTTGCTCTGTAAAGGAAAAGCCATATACCGTATCTATTTCTAAATTTAAAGGGAACGCTTTTAAATTATCGAAATAAGTTTTCTTTCTATCGAGACTATATTGGTAACCTAAAGATTCTGCTAGCATCATTTTCAGATCGGGCAAATCCTTTAATAATAAGTCGCCCAAATCAATCAGCATAGTATTTTTTTGGGGGTGAATACTTCTAATTGGTATAGATAACAGCACGGAATCAGAAAAAGCACGATTCACTGAGCCTGCTTGGGGGTCTCCCGAACGAGTACGAAATTTAACGTTCCGCATCGTAAACAACAAATTATTATTTGCTCGCCGAAAATAAAAAATAAAATTGTTTAAAGGCATTCCGCTATAAATATTCTGTTCGCCTATTCCCGACTCCATTGTAATAATAGCTAAGTAATTTTTGTTCAGTTGATTTGGCTGGACTTCTAAATAAATTTTCCCCGTTTTTGTTTGACGGTAAGTGGTAAATAAACCGGAAGATTTTTGTGTGTTTTTAGTTAATTCGCTAAAATCCTGTAACTCTGTTTCCTCTTCAGGATATTCTTCTAATTCAGCTTGGGCAACCGAACTGGCATTAGTAAGCCGTGAATTGCTTGCATTTGGCGATTGTAATATTTGAACGACTTTTGCCTGGGTCGGTTCTATTAGCAAAAGTACGGCGTATGTCAAGATTACATGAAATGGTAAAAATTGTATCGGCTTCATATTTCTATAAATATTGTAAATTTCAGCAATAAATAATATACCAATTTACTTGGATGTGCTTTAAATATTTTATTAAAAACAGCTAAAAATTGCGAATACCTCTCCAGAGAATAGGGTAATTCAAAAACATCAAAAATCGAATTATAGTCGGTTGTTGCTATTTGTCAATCAAGTCATCTATATTGGGCGAACTAGGGCGCGAGCGAAATATCAAACACGATGCAGATGTTTAAATTTATTTAAGCTGTCTAAATCAGTTACTATAAAAATAGCGTTATTAACTAATAAAGATCTGCTTTGCCATCGATTGGCTTGCTCGTCGGTTTAGCTTAATTTCCAGGGTTAACCAAAGAAAGATATATTCTGAATAACCTGTCCTGCTCTAGTTTGCTACCTCACAAATGAAGTCTTATCTTGCTGCTGCTATCCAAATGACCAGTTTGCCTGACTTACAAAAAAACTTAACTCAGGCAGAAGAACTAATTGAACTTGCCAAAGGGCGAGGCGCGGAATTAGTTTGTTTACCAGAAAACTTCGCCTTCATGGGAGAAGAAAAAGAGAAAATTGCCCAAGCAGAAAGCATCGCCCAACACAGCGAAAAATTCCTGAAAACAATGGCGCAGCGCTTTCAAGTTACGATCTTGGGCGGTGGTTTCCCAGTTCCCGTAAGCGCTGATAAAGTTTATAATACGGCTTTGCTAGTTGACCCCAACGGTCAAGAACTGGCTCGCTATCAAAAAGTTCACCTATTCGATGTTAACGTACCCGACGGTAACACCTATCGGGAGTCTAGCACCGTCATGGCTGGAACGCGCATTCCGCCTGTGGCTCCCATGAAAGAATTGGGTAACTTGGGGCTTTCGGTGTGTTACGATGTCCGCTTCCCGGAACTGTACCGACACTTATCCCAAATGGGAGCAGATGTGCTATTCGTGCCAGCAGCTTTTACTGCTTTCACTGGTAAAGATCATTGGCAAGTGTTAATTCAAGCAAGGGCGATCGAAAATACTTGTTATGTCATCGCACCCGCTCAAACTGGCAACCATTATGCCATGCGTCAAACCCACGGACACGCGATAATTGTTGACCCTTGGGGAGTAATTTTAGCGGATGCGGGGGATAGACCGGGAGTTGCGATCGCAGAAATCAATCCCGATCGTCTCAAACAAGTCCGCCGCCAAATGCCTTGTCTCCAACACCGCGTTTTCTGACCTCAAAACGTTTTTCCCACCAACCAAACGGTATGGTGGGCTTTTTTTCCTCAGCTTATGGCAGAAATAAAGAGTTAATTAGTATGCCAAACTATTAAGTTTTTGGTAAACAGTTGAATAGATGTAAACAAGAAAGATCGCAGAGGAGAAACAGCTACAGATTTAATCAAGAAAAAACAGAAAACTATTTTCTTATCGCAATATTCAGAACTTGAAAAACTATTGAGAAATCAATAAAAAAATGGGTAGCTAAAAAGCTACCCACTAGCATTCAAAGCAGAGGCAGAATTAATTAGACGTTAACAGCGTTCTTAGTGACGACATTCAATTCGCCCTTAGCATACTTAGCAGCATAATCATCTAGAGACACTTGCTTAATCTTGGTAGCATTACCAGCTGTACCGAAAGCTTGATAGCGCTCAGCACAAACTTTCTGCATATACTTGATCGAAGGCTTTAAGAAGTGACGGGGGTCGAATTCCTTGGCATCTTTCGCCAAAGCTTCCCGCACCGCAGCAGTGATCGCCAGACGGTTGTCGGTGTCGATATTCACCTTACGTACACCGCTCTTGATACCTTTTTGGATTTCTTCCAGAGGTACGCCATAGGTTTCGGGGATAGCACCGCCGTATTGGTTGATCAGAGCGATCAAATCTTCTGGCACGGAGGAGGAACCGTGCATTACCAAGTGGGTGTTAGGTAGGCGGCGGTGAATTTCTTCGATTCGGCTGATCGCCAGAATTTCGCCAGTCGGCTTGCGAGTGAACTTGTAAGCGCCGTGGCTGGTGCCGATCGCAACTGCCAGAGCATCTACTTGAGTTTGCTCAACGAAATCAACCGCTTGGTCGGGGTCGGTCAGCAGTTGAGAATGATCCAACTTTCCTTCAAAACCGTGACCGTCTTCTGCTTCACCCATACCGGTTTCCAAAGAACCCAAGCAACCCAGTTCGCCTTCTACGCTGGCACCGATCGCGTGAGCAACTTTCACTACTTCGCGAGTAACGTTGACGTTGTACTCATAGCTAGCTGGAGTCTTGGCATCAGCTTCCAAGGAGCCGTCCATCATCACGCTGGTGAAGCCGTTCTTAATGGCAGAATAGCAGGTGGCTGGTTCGTTGCCATGATCTTGGTGCATGACAATGGGGATGTGGGGGTAAGTTTCCACTGCGGCCAAAATCAAGTGGCGCAGGAAATTTTCACCAGCATATTTGCGGGCACCGCGAGAAGCTTGCAAAATCACGGGGCTATTGGTTTCCTGAGCAGCCTGCATGATTGCTTGGATCTGCTCCATGTTATTAACGTTGTAAGCTGGAATACCGTATCCGTTCTCAGCCGCGTGATCCAACAGCAGCCGCATAGGTACAAGCGCCATATCTCATCCTCCTAATGGTTAGTCGTCAGCTAGTTAGTTTTAGACCAGCGGAATTCTTACAATAATCTTAAGATACTTTACAACCTACAAGAAAATATATCTAGAGATTCAGTGATTAACCGTAATTAAATCTCTCATAAGCATGATTTATAAAAAAATGGGTCGCCCGGGATTCGAACCCGGAACTAATCGGTTAAAAGCCGAGTACTCTACCGTTGAGTTAGCGACCCGATAAATTTGCTTTTTTCGCAACGTTAACCAACTTAACACAGAAAAAAATAAACTGTCAATAGGGTTGAGCAAAAAAATTTTGGAATAGGGGCTGGGGAAAGGGGGCAGAGGGAAAGGGAAAAATAGTAAACATTATGTTCTCTTCTTCACCCGCTCACCCGCTCACCTCATCCCCCCATCTCTCATCTTCCGATCTCCAACATACCTTCTGGATTCTTTGTTAATAAAATGCAGAGAAATAAAAGACTAATTAGCATAATGGATGTAGCCTACATCCTCATAGCGATCGCGCCTTTTCAAATTATCTATTTAGGTCATTGGCTAACTATCGGAATCGACTCAGATGTAATTCCTACCGGATTCATTCAGTACGATATGCCTTACTACTCTGCCAATGGTAGAGAAATTTTTGAACGGGGGAATGGCTTTGCTTATCCCAATCCTTACGACTCTTCACCGACACCACCGATAATTTACTTTCAATGGCCGATTTGGTTACTTGGATTCGCAATCAAAAAGTTAAACGTAGAACCAGGCATATTTTATTTTATTCTTGGCATTATAGGTAGTTTATTATCTGCTTATTTTACTATACTCGTTGTTAAAAAATTGTTGCCAGACCCCCGATTTAGAATACTGTTGTTTTTTTTAGTTATGTGGGGAGGAGGATTTTTATGTTTGGCAGCATTGATTGATAATATTATTCACGGAAATCCAATATTTTTTCGTCTTTTCCGTTATGACCCTGGCGACGGCTTGTGGTTTTTGAACTGGGGTAGGAACTTAATTTATCCGTTAGAAGCAATTTATCATGGAATCGTGGCAGCTACGTGGTTAGCAGTACTAAACGAACGATGGTTTTGGGCGATTTTTTGCGGTGGTTTACTAGGAACGGCACATCCATTTTCAGGCGTTCAACTTTTACTTATCCTCACTTTATGGTTTGGCATATTAGCTTGTTTAAAACTGACAAGCTCAATGGTAAAAAATTTCTTGGTAATGTTTGCTTTCACGGGTTTATTCTTGGCCTACTACAAAGTTTTTTTGAATTCCGTGCCGCAGCATCAAGCAATTCATAAAGAATGGTCGATTGCCTGGACTTTGCCCGTGAATTCAATGATTATGGCTTATTCTCCGGTTGCTTTACTAGCTGCTGGTCGGATTTGGATCGATCGCGAGAAGCTAGACCGAAATGTGGGTTTTTTGTTTATTTATTTTTTGATATCTCTTTTGTTAGCCAAACATGATTTATTCATCAGTCCGATCCAGCCTTTACATTTCACTCGCGGCTACATTTGGACACCGCTTTGCTTGATTGCTCTACCGCTCATTCAAAAAATTACGCTCGCTCTGCAAGAGAAGTTACATCCTTATTTATTTAGATACTTATTGATAATGCTGGCTGGATTGGTTGTAAGTGACAATTTAACTTTCATTAAAGACCGTTTACTTTATCCAGCAGAAGCCTTTTTTTTAACGCGGGAAGAGAAGCAAATGCTGACCGAAATTAATCAACTTGGTCTAGATGGAGTTTTGTTATCGCCAGAACCGAAGTTGAGCTATTTATCTGCTACTTATACATCAGTCAGACCTTATTTAGGCCATACTGCGCTGACCCCCCAATATGAAGAGCGTCTCGGTCAGGTTGAGATGTGGCGCACTAAAGGAATTAAGGGAGATTGGTTTGATATGATTGATTATATTCTGATTAAAAAGAAAGATATACCGCCTTTTTTTAACAGGTCGGAATGGATTGTTAAATTGGAAAACGACAAACTGATTTTATTGGTACGGAAGTCATCTTTAGGGGTAAGGCGATCGCAAAATTAACGCGAGTTCGATGCAGTTTAAAAAGACCCTTTCCAAACCCTTCTCCGATGTGGAATTCCAATGAGTGACTCTGTAAGAAACCCCCGTCACAGCATCGCTTGACGGGGAAGTATGTCAATTTTAGGAAAAAGAGACGCTTAAACCAACGATTGTCTCGAAGGTTTGGTCTGGTTCTAATCGAATCAAATTTTGGTTGGTATTGAGCGCGTTACGAGGCGCAGTCCAAGGTTCTAGGCAGTAAAAATCTTTACCTTTTACTGTCCAGAAAACTAAAGTAGAGTATGCTTCATCATAACTCAGGCTGATACGCAATTGGCGACCGTTGTCGATCGCAGTAGCGAAAGGACTATTGATATCCCGAAATGCCACATCTATTTCATCGGTATCGAAATCAAAACTACCCGTGAATGGATGAACTGTATTAGTACGCTGATCTTGATATTCCTTGGCAGGAATCCGAAACTGTAGCTGAGTCTTATCGGCGGTATAAAAATAAGGATGCAGTCCAGTAGAAAAGGGCATTTGTTCTTCCGAGCAGTTAGTGTAGCGCTGGCGAATTTCCAAACGATTGCCCTTTAATTGGTAGGTAAAGGCTATTTTAAAATCAAAAGGATAAACTTCTCGCGTTTTTTCGTTACTTTCCAGAACCAAGGTAATGCTGACGAAGCCTTCCGTTACTTGCTCGGTGACTTCCCAAGGAAGGTCGCGAGCAAAACCGTGTTGCTTAAGGGTATATTTTTGAATGTTATACGTTTCATCATAAGTAGTGGGTGGGGAAGAAGTCTCTTCCGTGTTTCCTTTGTCTTCTTCATCTATATCATCTACTGGTTTTGTCCACACCCGCTTGTGATGGGTGTAGGTGTTGTCTGGTAAGTTCCCGCAAATGGGGAACAGGATCGGAATTCCTCCTCTAACGCTTAAGTTTGGATTGGCGAATCTCTCTGCATCTAGGTAGAGGATTTCTTGACCTTGATAACGCCATTTGGTAATTATGCCGCCTCGTTCTGGAACTACCTCTATTTCGGATTGGGCTGTTTGGTCAGAGAGGACGTAGGTTTTGTACTGCTGCTCTTTTACTGCGATCGCCAACACGAGTGCTATTCCTGTTTGAAAAAAGAATGTGCTAATCCCACTACTTTACAAGCGATCGGTCGATCGATTTTAGATTTTAGATGGAAGGAATACCAATCTTCGATCGGCAAAGCTCTATAGCCGATTTAATTATGAGTGCCTCTTTTTCTGTGTTTCCCTCTCTAGTCACCAAATGTCCGCTTGCTAGAACGATCGCCGATCGGAAGACTGCTGTTGATGACGAGCGATGGTGGACTTTCCGGCAATCTTTACAGAAAATTTGTCGTTTGACCTCTGGTGTCTTTACACATTCTTTACAGTAATGCCTATAAGCTATTACATAAGTCAAGCATCTCTGTTGTGGTTCGATCGCATAAAGCCGCTCAGCCAAAAACAATCCGTTAGCAAAATCAATCAATTTACGCCTCAGTGACACAAATCACAGCATCAAGAGGCAATTTATCACACCATGCTACGGCCTTTTATCATTTACTTAATTATAGAGATGTTTGACACTGAGAATAACGAGTAACGCATCAAGGATGCTGTAGGACGTTATGATTCGCTCACTGGTTAAATCTGCTTTTCAAACAGGGTGTTTAAGTGTTGCTTCTGAAGGTCTAATTGGCCAAGTATTGGCTAATAAGGGCTACCAGTCTGCCGATTTAGACGCCTTAGTCACGCTATACAATGCTCTCAACTCAGGTCAAATACAAAGAGAGGCAAGGGGGTCTTTCACGCGAAGTCTGATGGAGTACGGTGAAATTGGTTTAAGAGATACCCATCCCATACCCATACCTTGCTAGGAAAAAGTCTGTATAAATAAATACCAAAACGATGGTC
>CAZJJR010000140.1:13269-14743 GCA_964546365.1 uncultured bacterium
TGAGATCGATCCACCGGCAATGATAACGGCTAAAGCCCTTTCTACAAAGGTTTTAGCCGTTATCGCTTATTAGGAAAATCGCTGAGAATATTTTTAATTCCTCGACAAGAGCGTGTAAATTTAGACAAAAATCACAGTCAGTTGGCTTCCAGAACAGGCTTTGAGATTATAGAATAAGTGTTAATAGATATCCATTTCACTAGAGACACGGCAGGCTTAAAAAGAAAAAATTTTTAGGTTTGCCATTACCAAAACTTAGGAGATTCAGATGAAATGGCCTTGTTTGTGTTAGGATACCCGCAGACAAGTTCTATACTGGATTGCAGGCAATAGCTAGCCCGATCTCAGGCAAAGCAATCTGACTAATTATGAGTTCTCCCAATCCAGGAGAGCTAATTTGCTCCGTAATTACCGTGAGGCCAAACTCAACTATGTAGCTAGAAAAGGTTACATAAAAGAGAAAAGCTTCGTCATAAGTAAAGTGAAAAATTGAAAATCCAAAAGCCAGGATCTAAAAACTAGCATTGAAATGAACATCATTTTATCCAAAAACATAAAACTCCTTCTGAGTCTCGATCGTAACGTTCGACCTTTTGACCTTTAGTGGGTATAAAACTAATTTCTTTGGCCATAGTTTTGGGGCGGGAAGAAAAATCTTCCGATACCACTAGGCGGGAAACCTTTCAGATTTCAGATGGCCTAGATTAACCAGCTTATGCCCTAGCAGTGGGTCAATTTGGTAGGCATCGGCGAAACTGGGAAGGGAGAAATCATAAAATGCAAAATATCGCTAAAGTTAGCTGCATTTTTCTTCCAACTTATTGTAAACTGCTATCAACGGCACAAAGCCATTTCAATACAGATTAATAGTTGCGTTCGCCTTCACATTATACCCGTCTTTTTGAACGCTCCTAACTTTCAATGATAAATGCGCTGACCGCTCATAATTGGCTGAGGAATTTTCACTTTACGATCTGCTGCTTAATTACGGCTAAAATGCCTTCAACTAAAGCATCAGATAGAAATGATAAACTTGTTATAAAGGAAAGAAACAATCTATGTCATCGTATTTAAAAGAGCGATCGCTCTTAATGAAGAGTAAACACTTTTAAATGAGACGATCGATAATGGCTTGAGGAAGTGTCCTGAAGTCATCCCATCTCAAGTGAGAGATTAACCAAACTAAAAATTTGAAGAGTTCCCTGTGCAGGAGAAGCAATACATGCTACACCGCAAGATATATCAACTCTGTTGCGATGGTCGGGAAGTCTGTGTTTTCTTGCGGGACCAGCAACGTTGGATCGAACGCGCTCGCATTATCGACATTGAAGGCGATTTGGTAACATTGCGCTATGAAACAGAGGAAGAAGATGAAGTTTCTTCCTGGGAAGAGATGGTGCGCCTAGAAAGCATTGGTGCTGTTAGTCAGAAATTGGCCTCCGTACCGCGCGGTAATGTAGAACCCTTGGTTTCT
>CAZJJR010000140.1:14780-15255 GCA_964546365.1 uncultured bacterium
AACAAATCCGCAATCATTATCCAGACACCAACGCAGATTAATCAAACAGCATAGCAAGTAGAACTTTAGCCCAGCATCATATATCGACGCTGGGTTAACTTTTGTCGAGGCAGGGGAGCAGGGGGCAGCGGGGCAGCGGAAATATTAGTGATATGAAAGCAAGTGAATTGGCAATAGCTGTTTTGTATTCTAACTTCTGAATACTGACTTCTGAATTCTGGCTCCTGAATTCAGTTATCGCTATTATCTTTTTCATTTCTCAAATGATGTGATGGCCCAGTACTTGGTTCAAAAACCGGGCAGTAGCCATCTGGAGTTACCTTAAAGCCGAAGAGGGGGGATGCTTGATTCCAGCAGCGCTGTCCCCTTTGGTGGACGCATCTGCCACAGCAAGCTAGATCGGCAGGGAGGCGATCGCTTCCCTGAGTAAGCAGTTCTCGCTGAGTTAATCCCCGCAATACCGATTCCGCACCTT
>CAZJJR010000141.1:0-240 GCA_964546365.1 uncultured bacterium
ATATCCTTGACGTTTCTCGGATTATTCGCGGCACAATTCGCTTGAGTATTCAACCTGTTTATTTAGATTCGGCGATCGAAGAAGCAATTGAAACTATTAAACCAGAGTTAGAAGCGAAATCCATTCAATTAGAAATGAACATCGATCCTCGCGTGGGGGCAGTCATCGGCGATCGGTCTCGCTTGCTGCAAGTAGTTAGCAATCTGCTCTCTAATGCGGCAAAATTTACCCCAGAAGCAG
>CAZJJR010000141.1:281-6854 GCA_964546365.1 uncultured bacterium
GAAGATTGCAGAAACGATCGCTCCGTGGTATCCCGCGCTCAAATTACGGTGAGCGATACGGGAAAGGGAATCAGCCCGGATTTTCTGCCCCATGTTTTTGAGGGATTTCGTCAAGAGGATAGCTCGATCACCAGGTCTCATGGAGGACTGGGACTGGGACTGACGATCGTGCGTCGCTTAGTAGAACTGCACGGCGGAACCGTCAATGCTTTTAGTGAAGGAGAAGGCAAGGGAGCTACATTTACTATTTTTTTACCGCTAATGGTTCAAAATCAACAGCATCAGCTAGTTTCGCCAGCGTCAAAACAGGAAGAATTATTAAATAATCTGTGGGCGATCGACGGTTTAAATGTATTGGTAGTGGATGACGATCGCGATACTTGCGATCTGATCGCTACGGTGCTAGCTCAGTACGGAGCAGAAGTCACCACAGTTAATACGGCTTTCGAGGCAATAAACGCGATCGAAAAACTCAAACCAGACGTATTACTAAGCGATATTGGAATGCCAGAAGAAGATGGTTATGCTTTAATTCGCAAAGTTAGAGAATTGGAAGTCGAACGCGGGGGACAAATTCGCGCGATCGCACTCACGGCTTTTGCCAGAGATGAAGACCGCCGCAAAGCAATCCAAGCAGGCTTTCATATGCACGTACCCAAACCCGTTGAACCTGCTAAATTAGCCACAGTAGTTGCTAATTTGATCGGACAAACATGATCTTTCATCTCTCAACAGACTGATTGCCAAAATCAGTCAACACATCCAAAATTACCTGTAAATGTTGATTCCATCTGCGGTTAAATTTGAAACCGACCATTCGCCAGCCGCCTATGAAAAATCAATTACCGATCGTGAAGGAAATCTGATATGAAACCTGAGAGCTACAAATTTACTTGGTTCGATTGGTTTTGCCTTTGGTATCCTCCAGGTTGGCTGATTTTATTTAACCGCCACTGGCAACATTATCATGACGATCCAGATGGTTGGAATTGGTTAGAATATGGCTTATTTTTAATACCAGGCGGCTTTTATTTGGCATTATTAATTCGTTGGTTGCGGCTGGGATTTCGGTTACCTCGTCGAGATGTTTGTCAATTCGAGCCTAATTATCAAAAAGCTTTTCGCGAAGAACTACTTGCTCCGATCGTCAAACATTACTTTCGCGGTGAATTACAACAAATAGAAAATTTGCCAGAAACCGGGCCGTTAATTGTGGCAATGAATCATGCGGGAATGTCTTTTCCTTGGGACTTTTTGGTACTAGCTTATCTATTAGGTCACGCCCGAAGTTGGACTGTCCAACCATTAGCTGGCGTTTCATTATTCGAGCATCCTTGGGTAATTTGGTGGTTGCCACCAGGATGGTCTAAAGTTCTGGGAGGAGTGCGGGCAGAATTCGATGAATTTGAAGCAGCAGTTGCCCGAAAAACCATTTTATTGTATGCCCCAGAAGGTTTGCACGGCCCTAGCAAAGGTTGGCGATCGCGCTACGAACTACAAACATTTCATCCCAGCTTTATCACTTTAAGCGATCGCTATCAAATTCCGATTTTACCAGTAATTTGTTTAGGCAACGAATCCTTACATCCTTGGGCAAAAGACTTAAAAAGATTGGCCAGAAAATTTAGCTTACCTTTTCTACCATTATCGTTATTAATGATTGTTTTTGCTTTTTTTCCATCAATGGGAGTTTGGGCAATGAAAAGCCATTTGCGTTACTATATCCAACCACTTAATACCCCTGATTCAAAAACTAATCATCAATTAGATAATAATCGTTTGAACTACCAACGAGCGCAACAATTGCGCGAAAAAATGCAAAATCAACTCAGCACTTTAGGCAAATAAAAACTAAAAATTACCGAAAATGTATATAATTAGTTATTCGATCGAAAATTCTTGTTGTGATTCCCCATAACTCCCATGTCTATCTCTAAATTAGAAGCAAAACAACTATTAGAACGCCTCATTTTTGATGATTCTCGCCCCCGCGAATGGGTACAAGATGTATGGGGATTGAGTCCCATGTTGGGAGACAGTGCCGCTAAATTACTAGATGCTTTTGAAATGTTGATTGAGTGCTGTCCAGATGAAAAATTAGAAAATTTACTTCATTCTTTGTATCGAGAAACTGTTTAATCATATGGTGGATTAGGCAATAGTAACTTGCGTTAGTAATTAACGATCGTACAGGATAGAAACCCGGTTTTTTGAAAAAACCGGGTTTCTTGCCCTAGTAAGTAGGATGGCATGGATAAACGCACATAGGCAGGGCGGGTTTTGACTCGAGTAAAACGGTTGTATATCAAGCACTCTAACTAAACCCGCCCCTACAAATCTACCTTCATTTTTTCACACCTACCGACTTAAAATATTTTCCACTATCAATTAGTAATTGGCGGTACTTGTGGCAAATCCGTATTTTGTTCGAGGTTACTCATGTTACTTTCATCAACTTCACCATTAGTTAAGAAACGGTAAGTTTCTTGATATAGACTTTGCCAAAAACGATTGCTCATTCCCTGGCTGACTTCCGTCGGGTCTACCAATGGATGAGGCACCATATCACCAGCAGGATAAAGATAAAACTGATGTCCTCTGCGTTCTCCTCCTAGCGCTTCAAAAAATAATTGATTAGTTTTAATATCGGCTGCATCCTCATTTTCAGTTAACACCATAAATGTCGGGATACTCCGTAAAGTTTGCACGTTCTTAGGAGTGCGAACAAAACCACCAAATCTGCTAGCCGCAGTAAAACAGCCTACGGGAAAACGCAACTCAGGGTCCCAACCTAGCTCGCTAATGTCTAGCGGCCCAGCTAAATTTACGTATCGTTCTCTTTCTTCTCCATATATTTCTAAAAGTGGTGCATAGGTAACAACTTTTTTAACCCGATTTGGTTGGTCTGCGGCTAAACCTAATGCTACCGACCCACCAACTGATAAACCAATTGTATAAACAGGCCCGGGCATGGCATCTAATTCTGCCAGACGTTCCCTGGCATCGGTTAGATAATTCATATGGGAAGAAATGAAATATCGATCGAAATCAGGATCGTTATTTAATTCAATTGCCTTAATAATGTCTAATAGCCGGGGTTCAATTTTTAATAATCGAGCCACTAAAGCAATATTTTGATGGAAATCGGGTCGAGCGAAACCAGATGAACTGTTTGCTAGATTAGCAAAAAAGTTTTGTAAAACGGGGTCTTGCCGTACCTTTTCTCGCAAAGGAATCGCAATTTCTGGCTTGAGATCTACTTGTGGCCAATATTTATCTGGTGGTATAAAAGCATGACCGACTAAAGTTGCTTGATAAACGTTAAATCCATTACGGAAAAGATAATCGGCTAACCGCCACATCTGGTGAGGTTTAGCGCTGAAACCGTGAAATATCAGCGCAGTTCCGTAAATCGTTTCTCCAGGTGGGTGAAATAAATAATAAGGGTACGCGCCTGCTCGATGGTCTGGATTAGCGTCTATGCTTTGAATATAGGCATCGATCTTTTGTTTGGTTTGCGTAATTTCTTCCGCAGTGGGAGTAAATTTTATATTCATACCCTTCATGTTAAACAACTGTTTCATTTACTTTAACTCGATTGATGACGAATTTTATTTCGTATGGTATAGCAGGCGTTCCGGAACGTTGTAAGAATCACTGAAATTAACTGAAAAACCATAATCAAGCTAGTTTTAGTAAACGATTATTTGATGATTTTTCTGACAAAAAAATGATGCTAATGGCTGGTTTCTCCAAATCGATAGCCTTTTCCATACACGGTATGAATCAATTGAGCTTCGCCACTAGCTTCTATTTTCCGGCGCAATAAGCGAATTAAAGCTGCCAATACATTACTACTAGGCTGTTCGCCTTCATTCCATAAGTGTTGATAAATTTGATCGTGAGTTAGTAGTTGACCGGGATGACGCATAAAATATTCTAATAACTGACTTTCTTTTTCAGATAAATCGATGGTACGTCCCAGACGATAAGCTACTTGATTTTCAATATCTAGCTCTAAATCATCGACTTTTAGACGCTGGCTAATACCAGCAGATTCGAGGGCGACAGAACGGCGCAAGAGGGCGCGAACTCGTGCTAATAATTCGCGCAGTTCAAAAGGTTTTACTAAATAATCATCCGCTCCTGCATCTAAACCTTGTACTCGGTCATCTAAAGTGTCTTTAGCAGTGAGAAATAAAACGGGAGTGGTTAGCCCAACTTGTCGCAATTGCTGACAAATTTCCAATCCACTGGTTTGAGGTAACATCCAATCTAAAATTAATAGGTCGTAATTTTTTTCTACGGCTAGTTGTTGGCCGGAAAGTCCGTCGTAAGCTACATCTACGCTATAACCTTCGCGAGTTAACACGGCTTTGAGCGGGTCGGTTAGCTCGACTTCATCATCAACTAAAAGAATTCGCATTACGTGTACTGCTACCCTTTGAGCGCTCTAGAGTCAAGGATACTACTGGAAATGCGATCGCGGGAATGTAGTAGCTGTGGTTGCTAAGGTAGACAAACCAAAAGCGCGATCGCGCAAACTGTTTTCCGGAAGCGATATGATACAGCTTGGATTGGGAATGGGTGAATTTTAGATTTTGGCTTATGACTTCTTGGCTGATAGGCTCGCCTATCATCAACCCAGAATCAACAATAAATCATGAAAAATCAGTCATCTCATCATCTAAAATCTAAAATCTAAAACCTCAAAACTCTTTCTATGCTGACTGTTGCATTACCTAAAGGCGCACTTTTGAAAGATAGCATTCGTCTGCTGCAAGCAGTCGGATTAGATTTCAGTGCTTTTCTCGATTCAGCTAATCGTCAACTGCAAATTCAAGACCCCACCAATACTGCCAAAGCTTTGTTAGTGAGGACGCACGATGTCCCGGTTTATGTAGAATACGGCCAAGCACAACTGGGTATTGTGGGTTATGACGTGTTACGGGAGAAACAACCGAAAGTGGCCCACTTAGCCGACCTCCAATTCGGTCGCTGTCGGATGTCGGTAGCAGTAAAATCTACCAGTCCTTACCAATCTGCTTTAGAACTACCTCCGCACGGTAGAGTCGCTTCCAAGTTCGTTAACTGTGCGGCTGAGTACTTTCATAGTTTAGATTTGCCAATAGAAATTGTGCCACTTTATGGTTCGGTAGAATTGGGGCCGATTACTGGAATGTCAGAGGCTATTGTAGATTTAGTTTCTACCGGACGTACTTTGAAAGAGAATGGATTAATAGAAGTAGATGTGTTGTTTGAAAGTACAGCACGACTAATTGCTCATCCTTTAAGTTATCGTCTCAACACGGATAACTTATACAATTTGGTCGAGCAGGTGAGAAAAACTATTCTCTCTACTGTTGGTCATTAGCGAGCGGTCATTTGTCATTAGTTATTGGTCATTAGCTATTCACCAATTACTAAATTTAAATGGCAAATGACTGATAGTTCGCTGTTGACTGCTGCGACTTAAAAAGTACGGTCTAATTTAGACCATGCTTTTTATTGGACATTTATCTAGGAAAAAACTATGTACAAATGGAATGCAGAAGATTATCATCGTCATTCTTCTGAACAACAAAGAGTTGCTAGAGAATTAATTGGTAAATTAGCGATTAAAGGTGATGAAAGGATTCTCGATATTGGCTGCGGAGATGGAAAAGTTACCGTTGAAGTTGCTGCGCTCGTACCAAGCGGCTCGGTAATGGGGATAGATAGTTCTCCAGAAATGATTGAGTTTGCTAAAAATAAGTTTTCCTCCAGTGAATTTTCTAATCTGAATTTCCAATGCAAAGATGCTAGAAATTTAGATTTTGAGCGGGAATTCGATATCATTTATTCTTGTAATTGTTTGCACTGGATTGCCGATCACTTACCTGTCTTAGCAGGGATCGAAAAAAGCCTCAAGCCGTTGGGCAAAGTGCATCTTTTATTAGCAGCTAAAGGATATGAAGATACCCAGGTTGAATTTGAAGGAAGGCTATCGAGACTGGGTAAATGGAATGATTATTTTCGGGAACCAAAAAACAAAAATTTATCACTGGGTTTGTATAATGCTGATGAATATAAAGATATGCTAGAAAAAGTAGGTTTAGCAGCAAACCTTGTCCAAGAAATTCCCACGGAATTAATTTTTTCAGGCAAAGAAGCATTTAAGGGATTGGTGCGGACTACTTGGTTTTCTTATACTAATAACGTGCCGGAAAATTTACGTGAAGAGTTGGTCGAAGATTTAACTAATCTATACTTAGAGATGATTCCACCAGATACGGATGGTTTGGTACATATGCCAATGATTAAATTAGAAGTGGAAGCCATCAAAGTATAAATACCTGACTCATGACAAGTTTATCCCCACGGAGCGAGGATTTGCAAAATAGACGATCGCATCGCCGCGAGAGCGACTGGCGGTTATTCTTGCGCTTGGTGCCTTATGCTCGTCAAAGCAAGCGTTTGCTAACCCTGGCGATCGTATTATTGTTGCCTGTCTCGATTTCTGCGGCAATTCAACCTATTTTAATCGGGCAAGCAATTTCCTTAATTCGGGGCGAACAAACTACATTTGCTTTT
>CAZJJR010000141.1:6873-13235 GCA_964546365.1 uncultured bacterium
TTTCCGGAAGCATTTAATATTTTGTTGGCTTTATTGCTGCTAACAGTAGTGGGACGTACTGCACTGGTTAGCATTCAAGGGTTTACCGTCCAAAAGGTAGGTCAACAAATTACTGCGGCTATTCGCAAAGATTTATTCACTCACGTTACTTCTTTAGCGGTACGCTTTTTCGATCGCACTCCGGTAGGAAAATTAATTACTCGCCTCACCAGTGATGTAGAAGCATTAGGAGATGTTTTTTCGACAGGGGCAATTGGGATTGTCAGCGATTTATTTTCGATCGTGGTAATCGCGATTTCGATGTTTTTATTGCAATGGCAATTAGCTTTGATGTTGGTGTTAATGCTAGTACCCGTATCGGCAATTATTATTTATTTTCAACAGCAGTATCGCCAATCAAACTACAAAGCAAGGGAAGAACTTTCTGCCTTAAATGCCATTTTGCAAGAGAACATTGTCGGGGTGAATGTAGTGCAGTTGTTCCGTCGGGAACAGTTTAATTCCGAGTATTTCCGGACGATCAACCGTCGCTACGTGCGCGAGATAGACAAAACTAATTTTTACGATGCGGCGGTTTCTGCCACGTTGGAGTGGATTTCTCTAATTGCGATCGCAGGCGTTCTCTGGTTAGGCGGCTGGTTTGTCATGCAGAATAATTTTAGCTTCGGTATCTTATCTACCTTTATTCTGTATGCTCAGCGTTTATTCGATCCTTTACGACAATTAGCGGAAAAATTCACTTCCATTCAAGCAGGTTTCACGGCAGTCGAACGGATTACCGATATCCTCAACGAACCGATCGAAATTCGCGATCCCGAACATCCTAAATCTCTACCGCCAGCTAGAGGAGTAAAAGGTGGAGAAATCCGCTTTGAGAAAGTTTCTTTCGCTTACAAACCAAATGAATACGTTCTCAAGGATTTAGATTTTACCATTCATCCCGGTGAAAAAATCGCTTTAGTTGGCCCCACTGGTGCTGGTAAAAGCTCGATCGTGCGTCTGTTATCTCGTCTTTACGAACCTACTGAGGGTAGAATTCTCATTGATGGGGTAGATATTCGAGATTTACCGCAAACCGAATTGCGGCGTCACATGGGGGTAATTTTGCAAGATGGGTTTCTGTTTGCCGGAGATGTAAAAAGCAATATTACTCTCGGAGAAACATACTTTTTGGAGCAAATTAAAACGGCAGCCGAACAAACAAATGTTGCCCAGTTTATCGAACAGTTGCCCCAAGGATACGATACGGAATTGCGAGAACGAGGAACTAATCTTTCTGGCGGACAAAAACAGCTGTTAGCTTTTGCTCGTGCGGCAATTCGCAATCCCCGCATTTTAGTTTTGGATGAAGCAACTGCCAGCTTAGATGTGGGGACGGAAGCGTTAATTCAGGAAGCGTTGGAACTCTTGTTAGAAAAGCGCACGGCGATTATTATCGCTCACCGACTTTCGACGATTCGTAATGTCGATCGCATTTTCGTACTCAAGCGGGGAGAATTAGTAGAATCGGGCAGTCATGAGGAACTATTGCAGCAAGAAGGACTTTATGCTGGTTTGTATAAGTTGCAAATGCTAGGCACGTAATCGATTTTGGATTTTGTCAACTGTGTAGTTTACCAAAGCGATGCTCTAACTTCGCGATCTCTAGTTCCCAGGCTCATCCTGGGAACTAGAGCAAAAAAAAGGTTACAAATGAGGGGAATTGTGGGTTAGGGTACGGTTTGTTAGCTATTAGTTTTTTGCAGAAATTTTCGTCCGTACCTCGCTCACCCTAGTGTTAGATTTGATGATTAATTGGTTGATGAAGAAGCCAATAAATATTTATAAAGTTTATCTATCTTTTCCAAGAAGTTGAATATCTTATTTTTTAATATAAACATAATTTTTAGTTTTCTTAGATAAATTGTCAATCTTAAACTTATACTTTAGTCGCAGCATATCCCTTTTGGAATATTTTTTTAGATAAGTTTAAAAATAATATCCTTTCAAAAGTAAGAGGGAAGGTAACCGTTGGCTCTTTAGGATTAACTGAGTAGCTTTGGCCAAAGCTACTATATCCGTTTGATTAATAACAAACCCAAAAAAAGAAACTAAAACTTCTTTAAATTAGGTGAAGAACGAAACCATGTTAAAAACCGGAACTACGATGGCAATCTTTGCGGCGATCGCTCTTTCGATTGTCACGATCGATACATCCACAAAAGCTCAATCAGACGAGACGAATATACCAGAAAGAACCACCACTCAACCAGAGCGAAACACTCCCACAGACGAAACTACTACACCGGAAAGCACAACCACTCAGCCAGAGCGAACCACTCCTAACCCAACCTCCACGCAAAGTGAAGGAGATTCTAATATTGGCGATACCGATCGAGCATTCGTGACTCAAGCTGCTCAAGATGGTATCGCAGAAGTTCAACTCGGACAACTAGCAGCCCAACGCGGATCTAGCGATGCGGTTAAACAATACGGACAAAGAATGGTTAGGGAGCACACGCAAGCAAACAATCGACTCAGACAAATTGCTACTAGTAAGGGTATTTCGCTACCCACTGATATAGGCGCACGAAACCAATCTGCCAGAGAACGCTTGTCCCAACTTTCTGGTGCCCAGTTCGATCGCCAATATATGCAGCAGATGGTTGAGGATCATACTAGAGGTTTAGCGTTGTATCAAACTCAGGCAGAACAGGGAGAAGATGCTGATTTAAAAGCATTTGCAGCCCAAACAGTGCCTGTTCTCCAAGAGCATCTACAACTTGCGCGATCGATGGCAGAAAACACAACTAGTCCTAATCGGTAAGCCGTTACCTGTTTAATTTGTATGTTTAACTGATGGGAGGATGGGATGGGGGGCAGGGAGCAGGGAGCAGGGGGCAGGGGAAAGGGAAAGAGACAATTTGTGAACTCTGATTTCTGACTTCTGAATTTTGAATTCTGAATTCTGGATTGTGACTTTATCCTTTATTTATTTTTTCTGACGAATCGGAATTTGAACTACGAATTCTGCTCCGCTACCTGGTTGGGAAATGCAGTATAATTGACCGCCATGTTTTGCTACTACGATTTGATAACTAATTGATAACCCTAAACCAGTTCCTTTACCAACTGGTTTGGTGGTAAAGAAAGGGTCGAATAACCGTTCGCGGATTTCTTCGGTTATGCCAGGGCCATTATCAATAATCCGGATCGCGACTTGGCGATCTTCTATAAATTCAGTAACGATGCGAATCGTTCTTTCAAGTGGGTATATGTTAGTTTGATTGATTTGATTAATTGATGAATAATTTTCTTTATTTACTAATGTATCTAAAGCATCAATCGCATTAGTTAATAAATTCATGAACACCTGATTTAATTGTCCGGCATAACACTCTACTTTCGGTAAATGACCGTACTCTTTAATTAATTCAATCGCCGCATATTCGGGTTTGGATTTCAAGCGATTTTGTAAAATAAGTAGAGTGCTTTCAATACCTTCGTGAATATCTACAGCTTTCATTTCCGCTTCATCTAAGCGAGAGAAATTACGCAAACTCAGAACGATTTGACGGATGCGTTCTGCTCCCACTTTGATGGAAGATAATAATTTAGGCAGGTCTTCTGCAATAAAATCTAAGTCAATTAATTGAATTTTCTGTTGAATTTCCGGGCTAGGTTGCGGATAAGTTTGTTGATAAATTTGGAGTAAATTTAGCAGTTCTTCTGTATATTGAGTCGCATAGGTAAGATTTCCATAAATAAAGTTAACAGGATTATTGATTTCATGAGCAACGCCAGCCACTAACTGTCCTAAACTAGACATTTTTTCGCTTTGAATCAGTTGAGATTGGGTACGCCGAAGTTCTTCGATCGTTTGTTCGAGTTGCAAAGCTCTTTGCCTTTCGCGGGCTTCCGATTGTCGTAATGCTTCTTCTGCTTGCTTGCGTTCGGTTAAGTCTTGAATGACTGATTGTAATATCTTTTTGTCTCCCAAATCGATTGAAGTCACCGTTACGTAAACGGGAAAATCTGTCCCATCTAAGCGGCGGTGAGTCCATTCAAAAGAATAATTTCCTTGTTGTGAAATTTGTTTTTGATATTGTTTAGCAAGCTTAGATGAATCTACACCATTTGGTTGAATTAGTGGCGAAAATTCATAAGGAGGCTTACTAGATAATTGTGGTTTTTCGGTAGCGCCAAACATTTGTAATGCTGCGCTATTGCAATCGAAAAAGTTGTTGTCTCCCCAAAGAATTACTGCCGTACCAGTAGATTCGTATAAAGTCCTGAATTTGATTTCCGATTGTCTGACTGCTTCTTCTGCTTGTTTGCGATCGGTAATATCAACGGTCAAACCGTCCCACACAATATCGCCATTAACTAGTTTTTCGGGACGACTGACTACTTGTACCCATTTGAGGCGTCCGGATGGTGTAATGATGCGGACTTGAAAGTTAGCTGGTTCCAATGTTCGGGCTGACAATGCGATCGCGTTTTCGGCAATTTTGCGATCGTCGGGATGAGTAGAATCAAGACCGCAGGTAGGGTTTTGCTGCATATACTCGGGTTCTAATTCGTGCAATTCCCGACATCCAGAACTGACGTAAGTTAAATCGATCGAACCATCGGGGTGCATTACCCATTGGGAAATCATTCCCGGTATATTAGCAGCTAGCCTTTGGAATCTCATTTGACTTTGTTGGAGTGCTTCTTCTACTTGCTTGCGATCGGTAATGTCGATCGCCACTCCATCCCAAACGATCTCGCCGTTAGGCAGCTTTTCACATCGAGAACTAACTTGCATCCATTTGAGCGCACCCGATGGAACGATAACGCGCCATTCGTAATTCCAAGGTTGTAAAGTTCGAGCGGAAATAGCGATCGACTTCTCAAAACTTTCTCGGTCATCTGGATGAATTAAATCGAATAGGCGATCGGCATTTTGCTGAATTTCTTCTACTTCTTTTTCCCACAATTCCCGACAACCAGGACTCACGTAAGTAAAGCAGCGAGAACCATCTAAAGAAAGCCGAAATTGAAAGATCGTTCCCGGTACGTTAGCTGCTAACCTTTGGAATCGAGCTTGGCTTTCATGAAGTGCTTCTTCGGCTAATTTGCGATCGTTGAAAACTCCAATCCATTCTCGGATCGAACCATCTGTTGCTAAAAGGGGAACCGCGCGCACGGAAAAATAGCGATAAATCCCGTCCGCACCCCGCAGACGATAAACGATTTTAAAAACTTTTTTTTGTTTTTTTGCTTCTGTCCAAATTTGGGCAGTGCGATCGCGATCGTCCGGGTGGACGGCATCTAACCAACCCCAGCCTTGTACTTCTTCTTTCGTCTGTCCCGTGTAACCTCTCCAGCTTGGCAAATCCCCTTCCAAATCGCTACCGCTATTCCAAACGATTTGAGAAGTAGCCAGAATCAAAGATCGATAGCGTTGTTCGCTTTCTTGCAAACGTTGAAGAGTTCGATCGCGTTCTTTTAATAACGCTTCTGCTTGGCTACGGGCGGCTTGCTCTTGGGTTAATGCTAAACTGCGTTCTCTTTCTGCTTGCTGAAGTTGACTGATTTTTTGTTCCAATTGATGATTTGTTTTCGCTAATTCCGCAGTTCGCTCCAGTACTAAATCGGCTAAATGTTCTTGATAGCAAATTAATTGTTTTTCTGTTTGTTTGCGTTCTTCTATATCGGTACAAGTACCAATCCACTCGCGCACTTGACTATCTTCATTCAATACGGGAACGCCTCGCACTGCAAAATATCGATAAGTTCCATCAGCAGCCCGCAGACGATATTCCGTATCGTAAAGTGTTTTGTTAGCTAAAGCATTCAACCAAACTTCGGCAGTGCGATCGCGATCTTCTGGATGCACTGCTGACAACCAACCACAGCCTTCTACTTCTTCTTTCGTCTGTCCCGTATACGCCCTCCAACTGGGTATATCTACCACTTTTCCTCGCTCGTCGGTTGTCCAAACAATCTGAGAAGTTGCCAGTACTAGAGAGCGATATCGCTGTTCGCTATGGCGCAAGGTTTCTTCTACTTGTTGGCGTTTGGCGATTTCTTGCTTGAGGTTTTCTAAAGTCACTGCCATTTGGTCGCAAGTAGTTTCATCTGTTGCCAAAACGCGATCGACCTGTTCTGCGATCGCGTATTTGGCAGGCTTCACGACAAATTCATCAAATTTGTCTCCTCTGGCAATAAAAGCCGTTTGTTCGGCATCGCAGTTAGTCTCAAACAATTTTTCAGCGTATCCAGCCAACTTACCAGCTAGAAAACTGCTACCCCAGCAAACTCCCAACGTTTTTTGATACAGCCCTTCCCAAGAATTTTCAATTCGGAAACAACATCGCTGCTTTTCTCCATCTAGG
>CAZJJR010000141.1:13302-15237 GCA_964546365.1 uncultured bacterium
AATCCTCAAACTGGGAAATCACTTGCCAATCGGCTCGTGCGCTTTTGCGCCCTTGGTTTTGCAAAGCCGAACAAAAGCGATCGGTTCCCACCATTGCCTGTACTCCAGCCATCAAGCCCGCCAATGTAGTATCGATCCATATCATCATGGTCGGTAAGTTTTCATAGGTGACGATACCCTGAGTGGGTTGCCATTCAAGGTTCTGACCGCATACTTGAATTGTAGTTGTGCCGTTCATTACTTACTTAGCTCAGATAGATTAAAGCAGATTTAAACAAAAGTATTAACAATTGGACTTTTTCAAAGATGCAACCCTCTAGTATGAATTTATACAATAGTTCTTTTGTCATCTGTCACGAGGTATAATTTTTATTATATATTTTTAATACAATAAACAAAAGATTAATAATAGCTACTGGGTAGTAGATATTGGGTAATCGGTAGTCCAATTATTTTATTTTTTTACTACTTAATAACCCTTAATAAGCTTAATTAATTATTTAATTAATTAATTGCCTTTTTAACCATAAATTGAGTCATTTGAATATTGGTTAAATATAAGTAAAGCAATAGATTTATATGGAAATTCTTTTTAAACTTAATGGTCGATATTTTAATTGTTTAGCGTAAAGTTTGGGGTGCATTGTTAGTTATTACAAACAGATTGAAATAAATTTAAACGCATAAATACTAATAAATTTAATAATTAGCCTACAACTGAAATGTTACTTGCTTTGCTATACCAATTTATTTTATTATTTATACTTCGATCGCTATCAACCAAATAAAAGCTGCGTAAGTCCTACCTAATTTATTTATGACCAACTCTCCTTTACCCATAGAAAAAAGCTCCTCCGATTTATCCCTAATTTGGACTAGCTTGTTACAACAACTATTAGATCGACAATCCTTATCTTTTGAACAAGCCACGCAGTTAATGCAGGGATGGCTCAATGAGTCGATCGAACCTGTGGTATCGGGAGCAATTTTAGCAGCAATTCAGTCTAAAGGCGTGTCAGCCGAAGAATTAGCAGGAATGGCGCGGGTATTGCAAAGCCTATCAGGTAACGGCCAATCGAGGGAAATCAACCAATCCGTACCGATAATCGATACTTGTGGCACTGGCGGTGATGGGGCGTCAACTTTTAATATTTCGACGGCGGTTGCTTTTGTCGCTGCTGCTGCTGGGGTAAATGTAGCGAAACATGGCAATCGTTCTGCTTCCAGTCGGGTGGGTTCGGCTGATGTTTTAGAAGCTTTGGGCGTTAACTTAAGTGCTGACGCCAATAAAGTACAAGCTGCTTTGTGGGAAGTGGGAGTAACCTTTTTATTTGCACCTGGGTGGCATCCAGCTTTAAAAGTGGTAGCACCGATGCGTCGGGCGTTGAAAGTGCGGACGGTATTTAATTTATTAGGCCCGCTGGTAAATCCGCTACGCCCCACCGGTCAAGTAATTGGGGTTTGCGAGGCGAACTTAATTAGCAATATCGCCCATGCTTTGCGTCAATTGGGAACGCAAAAAGCGATCGTAGTTCACGGGCGAGAAAAACTTGATGAAGCAGGTTTGGCAGATGTGACAGACTTAGCAATCCTGTCTGATGGTGAAGTAGAAATGTCTTCCATCAATCCCCAAGAACTCGGTTTGACTTCCGCACCAACAGCAGCAATTAAAGGCGGTGACGTAGAGGAAAATGCCGAAATATTGAGAAATGTTTTGCAAGGAAAAGGAAATCAAGCGCAACAAGATGTAGTGGCTTTAAATGCTGCTTTAGCACTGCAAGTCAGCGATGCGATCCCGATGGGAGAACATACTAAAGGAATTGCGATCGCTAAAGATATCCTCAATAGCGGTGCTGCTTGGTCGAAGTTGGAAGAATTAGTTAATTTTTTGAAATAGAATTCAGAATTCATGAGTCAGGATTTCTAAGTCTGTCA
>CAZJJR010000142.1:0-8619 GCA_964546365.1 uncultured bacterium
CCCATCACTTCTCGCGTCCAATAAGGCAAATTAGTTGGGTCTTCCATGAGGTCACGAACCATTTCTACGGGGCTTTTGCCCGCATTTTTTTCATCCCATCCGATCGCTATACAAAATCTTAACAATTTAGCCAAATTACTCTCAGGGGGAACAGATAATAGGAAGGCCATATTGTCTGCCAGAAAAGATTTTGATAAGTCCATTTGCTTATTCTTGATAAGTTAACAAATTTTTATGAAATTTTACTCCTGTTTACTCTCGATCGGGTAACCCTATATAAAGAGAGTATGGTAGTTTGTATTGTACATAAAAGAAAGCTAGTTTTCCCAGCTAATATAAATAAAAATTTTTACTCCTACCATATTTCAATTGCGAGCCATTATATTTGAGTTTTTGCTTAAACTCCTAATTTAAACCCAAAACTTCCCACGACTTCTCTAGCACTTCATCTGGATCGAAAGGCTTTGTCATGTATAAATCTGCACCAACTTCATTACCTTTTTGTTTATCGAATTCTTGACCTTTAGCAGTTAGCATAATGATAAAAACATCCTGCATAGATAATTCTTTTTTCACGGTTTGACAAACTTCAAAACCGCTCATTTTAGGCATCATTACATCTAAAAAAACTAATTGCGGTTTTTCTCTTTTAATCATAGATAGAGCTTTTTCTCCGTTCTCAGCAATTAGTAATTCTACTCCTTCTTCTTCTAATTCTTCTAAGGTTTGCTCTAGCAGAATCCGGATGTGAGGTTCGTCGTCAGCAATCAATACTTTCTTGAACATAGTAATACTTGCACCTAAGATTTACAGATTTTCACCTTGATTATTTTGGTTATTTCCTCCTTAACTATACAAAAAACGTTTTCTAGTTTTTTAAGTAGATCCGTGAAGGTATCGCCAATTGGCTTAAACTTTTCAAAGTTTTTTTCTAGATTTGATGTAGCAATACCTATTCCCGTACTATAACGCTGACGATAATATGGTTTTCTTGTTGAGTTGCTCGACAGGCGTCGCACCTTTTGAGTAAATTTAACGGCTTTGAAAATCATGTTAATCATGACTTGCAATAAGCGATCGCGATCGCCAAAAAACTCTGGTATATCTGATTTTACCTCTTTGTACAATTCTAGTCTATTATCTTATCTCAGAGCAGATGTAGATGAGATCGCTCGCTTAATAATTTCCTCAATGGAAGACTGTCGCATATGCAAATTTACCTTACCAGCTTCCATTTTAACAATATCTAAAACATCATTAATTGGGAATGTAAGTCGCTCTCCTTCTGCTGTAATTATCTTAATGTTTTATTGATTTTTCTAAAATTTTTTTACGTTTTTTATCTTCTGTTTTGATTTTTTATATTGGATAGCTGTATGTTTGAGAATTAATCGGAAAATTGATTATGCGATCGCCATTACGCTTAAGCTTTTTTTCCACCGTAGGCTTCACGGGAATTTCAATCAGAAATTCCGCTCCTTCACCTGGTTTAGATAAACATTTAATAAAGCCTCCATGCTTTTCTACCACAATTTGGTAACTAATTGATAGCCCCAATCCCGTACCTTTTCCTACTTGTTTGGTGGTGAAAAACGGGTCGAATAAATGTTTTCTGGTTTCCTCTAAAATCCCGGAACCGTTGTCTCGAATACTAATTAGTATGTGAGAAGGTATATCTGATTTTTGATGAGCATTAATTATATCAGTATTAATTGTAATGACGCCCGGTACTGATTGTTCTTCTATGGCATCGATCGCATTACTGATAATATTCATAAATACTTGATTTAATTGCCCTGCATAGCACTCTACTAATGGCAGGTTTCCATATTCTTTAATTACTTTAATTTCTGGCTTTTCTCCCGTCCCTTTCAAGCGATGGTGCAAAATCATCAAAGTGCTATCGATTCCATCATGAATATTTACGGGTTTCATTTCTGCTTGATCTAACCGGGAAAAATTACGTAAAGATGCCACGATTTCTCGGATGCGATCGACTCCCACTTGCATACTTGAAATGAGTTTGGGAAAATCCTCTATCATGAACTCTAGGTCTATTTCTTCTATTTGCTCTTTAATTTTTGGCGCGGGTTCAACGCAGTATTGTCTATAGAGATCGAGAAGATTTAATAAGTTGTTAGTATATTCGTTAACGTAGGTTAAATTGCCATAAATAAAGTTAACTGGATTGTTTATTTCATGGGCAACACCTGCTACTAAACAACCAAGGCTAGACATTTTTTCGCTTTGAACTAGCTGAGTTTGAGCTTGTTGTAATTCCTGGAGAGTTTGTTTTAATTGTTGCGCTTGTGCTTGGGCGGTTGTAGCCGCAGTAGCAGCTTCGCGATAAAGTTCTGCTTGGTCGAGGGCGATCGCTAATTGATTTGCTACTGCCTGTAACAATTCTACTTCATGGTCGCACCAAGGCCGTATTTCTTGATTCGTGCCAAGCACTATAGCACCAATAGAACCCGAACGAGTTTGAATTGGCAGGGCAAATAGAGAAACAAAATTTCTTTGAGTAAAAAATTCTTGCATCACTGAGTCGCTGAGATTTCTTACATCATCTACTCGCACTATTTCCATATTCAAAAGTTGTTGAGTAAACGTACCCATTTCTTTTACCGAATAGTCACCTATTAAAATAGGTAATTCCGATTTTTTAGATTCGGTAACTACTTCCCATATGTTGGTAGGATTTTGGATAAATGATGAAATTTTTTCGGCTGGTTTATACCAAATAAATTGGCAGCGATCGACTTCTAATAGACTGTGAATTTCACTCACCGCCGTTTCTAAAATAGTTTCCAAGTTAAGGGAGTGCCTGATCTGACTCGCTAGACGGAAAAGTAATGCTTCTCGGCGACTTTCTTGCAATTGCTTTTCATGCAAAACGGCATTTTCAATTGCCGAACTTGCCTGTAAAGCCAAAATTGTCAGTAATCTTAAATCTTCTGATGTATAACTATCTGGAGTTGGATTTCCTAGTTCAATTACGCCGATTACTCGGTCTTTTGTCTTTAAGGGAACGCAAATGAAAGACCTACTTTGAGGTGAAAGTGCGGTAAATCTGGAGTCCGATAATACTTCATTAACGATTTCTCCTTTCCCGGAAAATAATATATTAACAAATATACTTTTTTCAAAAGTTAATAAAGAGTTTTTCTTCCATTCTTTCCCAAATGAAGAAACTACATTTAAGTGATTATTTAGTTGATTAAATAACAGTAAGGAACCACTGGTTGCCTGGATAATTCTCTGGGCTTCTTCAAGAACTAATTTAGTTACTTCTTTTAATTCCAAAGTAGCACTTATTTTATGAGATATTTCATATAAAAGAGTACTTTCTCTATATTTAGCCAGTAATTCATTAGCTAAAGTTTTCTTTTCATATTCTTTAATTGCCAAGTAAGATATTAATTCGGCAATTGCAGATGCCGTATCAGATCCGCTTACCCATCCAATCACTTCTCCTGCTACTTCAACGGGATATTTTTTGGTCGCCTTATAACTGCGATCGCCTAATAATAACCGATTCTCGGTATCTTCAATAACTATATGACTGTCAACGCATCCGATCGTTGCTTGAATGACCGAACGAGATTCGTGTTTAGTTAATAGTTTCTTTAGACTAATATGTATCATTACTTTTACTCTGGCTGGTTTGGCTGGGGTTTTACTAAAAATTACACTATATTTGGCAATCGGTTATTAGAATTGACAGCTACTAATTTGTTTCATAAAATCTGTTTTAGCTTTTAGCACGCTTGCTCTTGTTACATTTAATCAAAATTTATTTATGCTGACTCTCTATCGAAAGGTTTAATTATTTATTAAAATTTTTAATGTGCCTGAATTAGGCTACTTTACAAAAATTAACACAACTAAAGATAGATTCGAGCAAGATGGATTTATACCCCCCAAAAATACTCAAAAAAGAAAAATACAATTAATAACAAGCAAAAAAGGCTGGCAAGCGACTACTTTATATGTTGGGTATGAAAATTAAAAACCCGCTCGATAAAATTCAGTAAAATTTCGGTAGCTTGAATAAACAAATTGCTGTATGAGAAGAGCCAAATAATGAAAACTTACTATCAAAATTTTTTAATTAGAGACTGGCAACCGGGCGATCGGCAGGTAGCAGCTAAAGTAATTTATTCTATTCTTGTAGAATATAACTTACCTTGGCAACCAACACAAGCAGATCGTGATGTATTAGAGGTAGAAAATTTTTATTTAGCTACAGGTGGGGAATTTTGGGTAATTGAAAGGGAAAAAGAGATCGTGGGTACGAGCGCTTATTATCCGAGCAAAAGAGCAGAAAATGCCGTAGAAATCCGCAAAATGTATCTGTTACCAACTGTAAGAGGGCAAGGTTTGGGTAAATATTTATTACACGAGCTAGAAAAATCTATAGCGGCTAAAGGTTTTACACAAATCTGGATCGAAACTGCCTCTGTTTTAGAAGAAGCTGTCAAATTATATGAAAGTAGCGGTTATCAACCAGCTTCAGGAATAGAAACCGCTAGATGCGATCGCGCTTACGTAAAATATCTCTAATCGGGGAAAGGGACAAGGGAAAAAAGCTGATTAGTAAGAGGCATTTAAATTGCACATTTTTAAGTTTTAGTAAAAAGTATCAAACTCTCTTTCCCTTTTTCCCTACACCCCAGTTGCTCAAAAGTTTATAGTCCAGCTTGGTTGCTGGTATTTACTAACTACTCAGTGCTTTTAAAAATCGCTGCATATTAGCGAAAATACCGGACTTTCTAGGGCGAGGCGCTTCCGTTGTCTGGCTATTAGTATTTTCCATTTCCTTACCCAAAATTCGATCGATCTCATCCCCAAAAGGCTTACTCGGTAACTCAGCAACCAAGTTGTAGTCCGTTCCATTTTGGAGGTAAACTTGCCAAGGGCCGGGATAGCAGCGAAACAAAGCTCCTCCTTCCAGCGCCCGGACATAATAACAGGAAGTGAGAGTTTTCAGAAAGCGATCGCGCAACTGACGCCCCGCCAAACCAATCCCGGTTACCCCGATCGAATCTTCTAAATGCGGAATTAACAACACTACCGGGCGATCCTCAACCGCGTTACACAGTTTTTCTACTTCTGCCACTTCCACCCCACCGGCATTAACCAGCAAAAAAACCTCATCTTCCGGCTTAATTTTATTTTGGATCGGGCTTCTACCCAAGCCAATATCTTCAATTTTAAAAGCCACTTCTCCCCAGTCTCGACGGGCGAGGGCAGCAGCGCCAGCATCCGGGAAAAAAACTTTTAATTGAGAAATGCGATCTTCAAAAATCGGAATGAATTGTTGGGCGAGTGACTGCGCTTGGATTTCAATTTCTGGGAAGACTAACTCCACTTGCAAACGAGTGTAACCATCTGCTAGCGCCGCCAGCGTAGCTTCGCGAGATTGCGCGATCGCTTCTTCAAGAGAATTGGGAAGTTGTGCCATAATCTATTTTTTTGCTTGCTTCCAGGTTATCTTAAACTGCTCGGATTAGTATCCCTCATAAAAGCAGCTAAACAGATCGTATCGCTGTTTGCTTCTATAGTATCCATCACAATTAAATTTGCAACAAAAAAACAAAATAAAGATGTTCGAGCGAACATCTCTACTTCTGAATTTTCAATTCTGAATTCTAGATTCTGGTTCCTTAATTTTGAATTTTTACTTTCCAGCTAAATAAGCTTCTAATGCTTCCGAACCACCTACTAATTGACCGTCAATAAATACTTGCGGAACCGTTGTTGCGCCTGCCACAGCCATTAAAGAGCGGGTTGTAATCTCTTTACCCAACACGATTTCTTCGTATTCCAAACCGCGATCTTTGAGCATTTGTTTTGCCCGGGCGCAGAAAGGACAACCCACTTTAGTAAACAGAGAAATCTTTTGGGGTTTTTCAGCTTGTGGGTTAATATAGTTGAGCATTGTATGGGCATCAGACACCTTAAATGGGTCTCCAGGCTCTTCTGGTTCGATGAACATTTTGTCAATTAAGCCATCTTTTACTAACATCGAATAGCGCCAAGAACGCTTGCCAAAACCTAAGTCTGATTTATCAACTAACATCCCCATCTTTTCGGTAAATTCGCCATTACCATCGGGAATAAACCTAACATTTTCTGCTCTTTGATCTTTTGCCCATTCTTCCATTACGAACGGGTCATTAACGGAAATACAAATAATGTCATTTACGCCATTTTCTTTAAATGCTTTCGCCAATTCGTTGTAACCAGGTACGTGAGTGGATGAACAAGTGGGAGTAAACGCGCCTGGTAAAGAGAAAACCGCCACTGTCTTACCTGAAAATAGCTCATCTGAGGTGACATCCATCCACTGTCCGTTTTGACGAGTACGGAAAGTAACGCTAGGAACTTTCTGTCCTTCTCGATTGGTCAACATGAATTTGGCTCCATAATCATTCCAAGTAAAGCGTACTCATTATGAGTATGGTTTGTCAAGGCCGATCGAATATGCGATCGTTAAACTTGAGAAAAAGCTGGTTCCGGCGTCAATCTTTGTAAAACCTGCTTAAGCACCATTGCCGTCCAATCTACATCCGCTTCCGCAGTATGTCGCCCCACTGTTAAGCGAATCGCCGCCTTAGACGCCGATTCGCTATAACCCATCGCCAACAAAATGGGACTGGGGGAAAGCTTACCGCTACTGCAAGCAGCACCAGCACTAATTCCAATTCCCGCTAAATTCATTTGTCGCACCACAGTTCTGCCACTAAGCACTTCCCCATCAGCATTTTGCAAGCAAAAACTGACATGATGGGGTAATCTGTGCCAGCGATGACCGGTCGGAATTAAATTAGGGATATCCGCTAATTGGTCGAACAAACGATCGCGCAACCGAATCAATCGAGGCGTTTCCTCCTCGATCTCCGCCGCCGCCAGTTCCGCCGCCACCCCAAAACCCGCGATCGTTTGCAAAGCTTGCGTTCCCGATCGCAACCGCATCTCTTGTCCGCCACCCCCTAACAAAGGCACTAACTGCACTCCAGGGCGAATATACAACGCCCCAGCACCTTGCGGGCCGTAAATTTTGTGACTGGAAAGAGAAAGCAAGTCTACTGGTAACTTCTGCACGTCGATAGGCAAACGCCCAGCCACTTGCACCGCATCTGTGTGTAATAAAATACCGCGAGAACGAGTAATATTACTCAAAGCTTCTACAGGTTGCAAAGTACCTACTTCACTTTGGCCGTAAATAATCGAAACTAAAACCGTATTGGGTTGAATCGCGTTTTCCAAGTCATTTTCGTTAACTCGTCCCCACTTATCCACTGGTAAACGAGTGACTTCCCAACCCCATTGTTCCAATAACCGGACTGGTTCCGCTACTGCCGAATGTTCGACGCTGGAAATAATTACGTGCTGCGGTTGCGTGTAACATCGCGCCACACCCATAATGGCCAAATTATCTGCCTCAGTTCCGCCAGAGGTAAAAATCATCGACTCTGCTGGTGCGTTAATCAGTCCCGCCACCTGCATTCTCGCTTGTTCCAAAATAGTAGCTGCCCTTTGTCCCCACTCGTGCAAGCTGGAAGGGTTGCCCCACTGGTGGTTGAGGACTTCTTGCATCATTGCGATCGCCTCTTTGCGAGGCGGCGTTGTAGCGCTGTAATCTAAATAAATTTGCATAATTTCGACAAGTTAACAAGTGAGGCGCAGACTGGCTATCTATTTTCAGGATATAGCCCGCAAGCTCGATCGGATCGCCTCTGAAGAAATACTTAGGAAAGAAATCAGGAATCAGAATTTAGAAGTCAGAATTCAGAATTCAGAAGTCAAAATATTAGTTTTTCTCCCCATCTCCTCATCTCCTCATTTCCCCATCCTCCCATCTCCCCATCTCCCCACGCCCTAACTAACTCCCCGGTTTGCGAACGTTGTACTCTTCGTGAGATAACACTGCTTGGGGAATTAACACCGCACCGCAGTCCCGACACAACATCCGGTAGTTGCGAGTGATAGGAATACTAATAATAAAACGATCGTGTCTCAGTCGCTTGCCACCAAATTCTGTATAATGTCTATTCTCTTGTAAAGCAGCAATCACGTTGCGTGCTTTCACGACCACGTGATTGGGCAGTTCCCTCAAATCGATCGGATCGCTAGCAAAGGTAGATTCCCACTCCTGTTTTTCTTGTCTTTTTTGTTCCAATACAGCTTGCTTTTGGGCGCAAAGATGACACTGTTGCCCATACCCCTTGTGACCGCATGAAAATAGCTTTTTTCTTCGAGGCATAAAATAAGGTGTGGATTAAAACTAGTACATCCACATTCCTGCTACCTTTGGTCGATTTCCCGCCCTGGAAATAACTCGATCGAACGAGAAATTTTGACGATAGCCAAAAGATATCAAGATATAAATTTATAGATTACAGAATTTTACCAAGAAAGCTAATGCTTATAACTTTGGAATAAACTGCAAATTAATCAGCTGGGTAAAATCGTGAAAAAAGCAGTTTTAACCCTCTTAGCATCGATCCTGGTAGCTTGTCAACAAGCAAAAACACAAATTAATCGACCTACTCCCCTACCTCAAGATCCTTTTGTGGAAGTTTATTTCAATCACGATCGGTCGAGTGAATATGT
>CAZJJR010000142.1:8725-14148 GCA_964546365.1 uncultured bacterium
AGCAGTGCAAGAGTTGCGCCTACCCAAAATAGCCAAAGCTTTGGCAGAAAAAAAGAAAGCTGGAGTAAAGGTGCGAGTGATTTTAGAAAATAATTACAGCCGTCCGTGGAGTAAATTAACATCAGATGAAGTAGCAAAACTGCCAGAACGGGAAAAAGGACGCTACCAAGAATTCATTAAATTAGTAGACCAAAATAGGGATAATCAACTAAGTGCAGAAGAGATCGATCGAGGAGATGCGATCGTCATTTTACAAAAAGCAGATATTCCCATAATTGATGATACTGCCGATGGTTCTAAAGGCAGCGGTTTAATGCACCACAAATTCGTAATAATCGATCGCAATACTCTAATTATTACTTCTGCCAATCTTACTACCAGCGACACTCACGGCGACTTCAATCATCTCAGTAGTTTAGGCAATGCTAACAACCTACTCAAAGTAAAAAGTTATCAGTTAGCTGACTTATTTACCGAAGAATTTAATATTATGTGGGGAGATGGCCCAAGCGGGGAACCAGATAGTAAATTTGGCATTCAAAAGCCGCTTCGTCGAACCCAACAACTTATCGAAGGAAATAATAATATAGAAGTACACTTTTCTCCTACATCCCCCACTAAACCTTGGGAAGAAAGCAGTAACGGTTTAATTGGCAAAACTTTAAATATAGCTAGTCGATCGGTAAATATGGCACTGTTCGTTTTTTCCGAACAACGCCTTGCTAATATCCTAGAAAATAATCATCAAAGAGGCGTACAAATCCGCGCTTTAATAGATCCGGATTTTGCCTATCGACCTTATAGCGAAGGATTAGATATGATGGGAGTTGCTCTGCCAAACAATTGTAAGTATGAAGCAGATAACCGCCCTTGGCAAAATCCCATATCTACTGTTGGGACTCCCCAATTACTAAAAGGCGATCTACTACATCATAAATTTGGTGTAGTAGATAGTAAAATTGTCATTACTGGCTCTCACAACTGGTCAGACGCAGCTAATACTAATAATGATGAAACCGTAATAGTTATCCAAAATTCCACTGTGGCTGCCCACTTCGATCGAGAATTTGAACGCCTTTATAGTAATGCTATATTAGGCTTACCAGAGCGAATAAAACAAAAAGTTCAAGCTCAACAAAAAGAATGTCCGGTAACTTCACTTCTCCCTTCTACAATCAGTAGTAAAAATAAGTTAGAATTTAAAACTCCTCCTCAATCAAAAACAGACAACTTAGCCGGACAAAAAATCAATCTCAATACTGCTAGCCAACAAGAATTAGAATCATTACCAGGCGTAGGGCCAAAACTAGCCCAAGAGATTATCAAAGCCCGTCAGCAGAAACCCTTTACATCTTTAGAAGATTTGGACAACGTGCCAGGGATAGGGCAGAGTTTGTTAGAGAAGTTAAAAGAGCGAGTGACTTGGTAAATAACGCAAGTTGCTAGTAGTTCGCCAAAGTAGTTTTGAGGGGTTAAAGAAAACCGGTTTTTTAGAAAAACCGGGTTTCTGGCTCTCCGACAACCAATCAAAATCAATTTAGCGGACTACTAGTTATTATTAATTCTTTCGGAGTTCCCCCATTAAATAGGGGGGCTAAGAAAGAGCCAGACTTGTAACTAGCAACTTGGGTTAAAATAAAATTACGAAAACAAATTAGTAAAGGAAAATAGCGGTAGGTAAAGAAAATGATTAGCGAACTAACTATTTTGGAACAAGCTCAAAGTCCAGAATATTGGACTAATCTTAATCCTCAACTTAGCGTAGCTAAAAATTTAAACTTTCAATCCACAGATTCGCTTAATTTTGAGCCGGAACACTTAAAAGAACTGCTACTCAACTTAAAAGAAGAAGGATACTTTCAAATAGATGCAATTCTACCTAATTCAGACATTGTAAGAATGGCTGAAGCAATGGAAAAATTAAAGCAGTCAGGATGGCCAGTAGCCTTTGCATTCATATATGATGAATTTTGGCAGATTTACTATCGATTACATCACTTATTATCGGCTATTCTCGGCCCTGATTACCGTCAAGTTCCCGATGTTTGGGCATGGTATGTAGATACCAACAAAAATGAGAAAGGATGGGAACCGCATCGAGATCGAAGAGAAAACAGCTTGTTTCCAGATGGAATGCCAAAAGGAGTCAATATATGGATTCCCCTCACAGATGTCACTCCACTGAATGGATGTATGTATATCCTGCCAGCAGATTTAGACCCAAACTATGATCTTGAAAAGGATATCAACCCAGTTCATCCACAAGATATCAGAGCTTTACCCGCACCAGCCGGTTCTGTATTGTGTTGGAATCCAGTGGTATGGCATTGGGGTAGCCGCAGCAGCAATAAAGCCAAATCACCCCGGATCAGCATTGCTTGTGATTTTCAACTTCCCGATGCCGATCCTTACGATATTCCGTTGCTAGATCCATCTTTACCACCAAATTTTCTTCAACGTTTGGGTTTGATCTGTAAATTGTTACTGAGATTTCATTATCGATATCGATATTCGGAACAAATAATTCAACTGGCTGTAAAACTGCAAAAAAATGCGCCTATTCCTTATTGGACAGTAGGTAATTATTATCGGGTAATTAGCGATCGCTGGCAGAGTGTAGGGATTGAGAAAGGTGCCATTGTGGAAGTAGCCCATATTTATGACGATCGCATCATGGCGCGACATCCCCAGCAAACAGGAACGCTTTATCCATTTCCACCCTTAGAACTAGCAGATTTACAATACGCGCCACCCATGTAAAGCGGCTCTAAACTCAGATTGTTATCCTAAAAAAAGTTCCCTGCAACAAATCCTGCCCATTCAACCATGACCCAACAACCTACTCGCATTTGTATACTTGGTGGAGGCTTTGGCGGTCTCTACACCGCTTTGCGCTTAAGCCAGCTACCTTGGGAGAAGGCAGAAAAGCCGGAAATCGTACTGGTAGATCGAAGCGATCGCTTTTTATTCACTCCCTTACTCTACGAAATTCTCACGGGGGAACTGCAAACATGGGAAATTGCCCCACCCTATACGGAAATACTGCAAAATACGAGTATTCGCTTTTGCCAAGGGTTAGTAACTGGGATTGATGTAGAAGACAAACGAGTAGATTTACAAGATGGCAGTAGCATCTCATACGATCGCTTAATCTTAGCTTTAGGGGGAGAATCTCCTACAGACATCGTACCCGGTGCAGCCTCCCATGCCTTCCCATTCCATAGCCTCGCCGATGCTTATCGTTTGGAAGAAAAACTACGAGTACTAGAAGCATCCCCAGCCGATAAAATTCGAGTTGCGATCGTTGGTGCAGGTTATTGCGGCGTTGAACTAGCTTGTAAACTTGCAAACCGACTGGGAGACAGAGGACGCTTTCGCCTGATCGAACAAACCGACCAAATTTTAAGGACATCTCCAGAATACAATCGGGAAAACGCACGGCGAGTTTTAGACGCCAAAGGGATCTGGATTGACTTAGAAACTACCGTAGAATCGATCGGCCAAGACACCTTATCTCTACTGTATAAAGGACAAGTAGATACTATTCCCGCTGAATTAGTCATCTGGACAGTCGGACTGCGCGGATCTTCTCTAGTCCGAAATCTTCCCCTCAAACAAAATCAGAAAGGTCAGCTAACCACTACTCCTACCCTGCAAGCAGTCGATCGTCCAGAAATTTTCGTAGTAGGAGATTTAGCTGATTGTCGAGACAAAGAAGGTCAGCAAGTACCGACTTCCGCACAAGCAGCTTTTCAGCAATCTGATTTCGTTGCTTGGAACATTTGGGCTTCCATCACCGAACGTCCCCTACTTCCCTTCCAATATCAAAATATGGGAGAAATGCTAACTCTCGGAACTAATAACGGTACTCTCAGCAGTATGGGAGTCCAACTAGACGGTCAGTTAGCTTACCTCGTCCGCCGTCTCGTTTATTTGTATAGAATGCCTAATTTAGAACATCAATTAAGAGTAGGGGTTAACTGGATGGCTAACCCGATTTTGGATTTAATCAATCAGGAGTAAAGGAGTCAGGAGTCAGAATTCAGAATTCTCCGAATCACAATTCTCCGAGTCACAAAATTTCTCCTTTTCTCTCTTCCCTAGCCCCTAGCCCCTAGCCCCTTTCCTCTACCATTTCCCCATCAGTCTAAACAGGCAAAATAAATGTCAAACTCCTACTACACCTTCTTGTCCGTAAGCTTGCCAAGCTAAATCTACCAAACCATTGACGATCGCAGATGCCACTACAGCACTTCCCTTGCGTCCTTCCGTGCGAATATGGGGAATCAGAGAATCTTGCAATCGTTCTTTGGCAACATCCACATCCACAAATCCAGCTGGCGTTCCAATGACTAAAGCAGGCCGAATTTCCTCTGCTTCAATTAGTTCTACTAAAGAAGTCAACGCTGTTTGGGCATGACCTACCACAAAAATACCTTCTGGGTAGCGTCTGGCTAAAGTTTCAATTCCCCAAGCTATACGGGTTTTTTCTCTTTGAGGGCGAGTCAAGGCGTCCATGCTACAGTACACCGGGTTAGCAAAAGTACTTTGGATACTTGGTGTGATGCCAACTTGTACCATCGGCACGTCTACCACGATCGTAGTACGTGCCGCTAATGCCGCTGCCCCCGCTTGTAAAGCTCTTTCTGAAAAGCGAATCAGAGATTTATATTCAAAATCTGCTGTAGCATAAATTACCCGGCGAACAATTTCGTACTCCGCCGGGGAAAATACGTGATCGCCTATTTCGCGATCTATAATTGCTAAACTCTGGGCATCCGTAACGTGCCATTCCATTACTTGCTTATCTCCGGAAGGTATGCCTCACCCATCTATATAGCCAATATTGGCTCTCGTGCGATCGGTTTCTACCCAATAAGATAGCAGGGCAGGGGGTGAAAGAGAGATGGGGAGATGAGGAGATGGGGAGATGGTGGAGAATTCAAAATTCAAAATTCAAAATTAAATTCTTTTTACTTCATCCTTCACCCTTCATCCTTTATTGCTGGCTGGTACTTTCAGAAGCAGAAGACATCATTGGGGACAAGTATGCAGCTAAAGCACCGATCGTAAAGCCTGCCACATTCCGGAATAAGGGTAACCATTCAGCAGTGCGGGTAACTACTGGGCCAATACCGAACGCAATAAACAGAATTCCCCACAAAGGCGAGAAGATTAAAGCCCACTGCCAAGCGATGATTTGTCCTGGTTTACGAGGATGGGCAGCAAACCCAAATATCACACCACCGACAATAGAAGTAATTAAAGTGAGAATCCATTGTTCGCGAGGCAGTCCCGGCACCACATTGCAACCACCTTGACGCAGACAAGTTTCGATCGATTTTAAAGATTGAATGATCGATTGGTCTTCTCCCTCTTCTCGGACAAAGTACAAATTGCCGTAGCGAGTTTGTAACTCAATC
>CAZJJR010000142.1:14183-15183 GCA_964546365.1 uncultured bacterium
ATCCCCAACATTGAAATTAAGGATATTGCCGCCCCGGGAATCGGCAATCAGCAACACGCTTTTTTCATCCAAACCCCAATAATCTTTAACGGCGCGACCGGGGGTGCGATCGTATTGGGTTAAAACTCGCAGTTTAAACCCAGTTTCCGCTTCAAATTGCTCTATATCATTTTTTAATGAGTCTTCTTGTATATCGGTAAGGGATCTGGTCAAGTCAATAATCGGGGTTTGAATGTCAGGCAGTAAGTCCGGATTCTCATATGCTCGTGCGGCTGGTGCCTGCGCCCAAACACTTACTGCCAGGACAAAGGCTGCCACGGATACTAAAACTCTTTTGAGAAAATGATGCTGCTGCATTGGCTGTTCCACCCGTATGTGAAGCGTGAAATTTTTATATGACTTTCTTAATCAAAGGATAATAGAAAAATCATATTTCTTTACACTTGTTTACAAAATTTTCATCAAAAGATGAAATATACCCCACCAGTGAGAAACCCGGTTTCTTCAAGAAACCGGGTTTCTATGTGTCTTACTGGCCTGAAAAATGCCATAAAACAGGAGGATCAGTCTCGGCGATCCATTGGCAAGAACTCTTGCACGCTTTGAGTTTCAGTTGGTTTCATTACTGGTACCAGGGGAACAGGCGGTTGATTCTCCCGCGTTAAAGCTTGTTTCAAAGGTTTGAGTAAATAGTAAGCACCGCACGTTAATAAGCGATCGCCTGGATGAATTTGAGTTTCTCCCCCTGGAAAGCGGACAAACTTACCATCTCGCCGGATCGCTTGGACACTTATCCCATATTGGCGGCGAATATCTAACTCTGCCAGAGTTTTACCAACAAAATCGCTGCTTTCTGGCACTACAATCCACTGACAAGCCGCATTTTGATTGGGAACAGCTACCTCACCTTTTGCTAGCGCATCAAAAGCCGCTAGTTCGTCAGCTTCGCCAATTACTAACAAACGATCGCCCTCTTCCAGAGTTGTAGCGTTACTGGGAT
>CAZJJR010000143.1:0-14384 GCA_964546365.1 uncultured bacterium
GATTTCTTAAATAATTTATTAACAACCAATAAAGCTTCCCTCGTCAATACTTTAAATAATCTCAGTCAAGCTAGCGAACAATTGCGAATAACAGTCGCTAATTTATCCCCGGCAATTAATCGAGTCACCCAAGGACAATTGATTCAAAATTTAGAAACTCTTTCCGCCAACGCTGCACAAGCATCAGCTAATATACGCAACCTTTCTAATTCTCTTAACGATCCAACCAATTTGGTAACGTTGCAACAAACTTTAGATTCTGCTAGAGTGACTTTTCAAAACGCTCAGAAAATTACATCAGACTTGGATGATTTGACAGGCGATCCATCTTTCCGCAATAATTTAAGAAATCTCGTTAATGGATTAAGTGGTTTGGTATCTTCGACCGAACAATTACAGCAGCAAGTTGAAGTAGCTCAGTTTTTGGCTCCGATGGCAGAAGCGACTAAAATGCAGTTTCCGGAAATAGTAAATATGGATCATGCTCCTGTGATTCATCCATCTGTACCGACTAGAACTTCTGTAGCTGAAAATAAAACTAAAAAATTTCATAATCAGCGCTGAAATTGCCAAAATAAGCCTTGCTTAAACTGAGGGTAAATTAGAAAAAATTTGGTAAGTTTGACTTTACCAAATTTTTCCTATTAGCTAGTAACTAAGCCCAATCTTCCGAGTCAGCATTGCGAGTTTTGTAAACTATACCCTTGGCATGAATTTTGCGGGTAGCTTGATACAATGTTTCTTCATCTATCTTCCACCTATTGAGAGTTTTCTCTAAATCTGTTTTGATATCGTTTGCGCCAGGGAAGTCACGATAGCGAATGAAAAGCCGTGCTGCTTCGACTAAGTTATAGTCATTTTGCTCTCCTGTTAAGAGAGTATCGACAACTTTGCGATCGCTATTATATTGTGGATGTTGTTGTTCTTTAGTCATTGTCGTTGGTCATTTGTCATTTGCTGCATTAGCTTTTTTAGCTAAAAGTTCCTCAAATACTGCATACATATCCTCAGCAAACTTTTTGGGATTCCATAAAGGCGATAGAGTTTCTGGCTGTTTGGATTGTTCTAATTGCGATCGGATTGACAACCTTAGGTCGGTATTTTTACCTAATTCGATTCCCCAATTGGTGTATTCTTCCCAACTGTTCGCAATTCCGGCTTGAATGGAGAGAGTTTTTAAGAAAGAATATCCCATTCTAGATAGATATTGTTCTCCACATCTGGTTACTACTGGTAAGTTAAACCACAATGCTTCTAAATTGTGAGTTCCGCCATTATAAGGATAGGAATCAAGTAAAACATCAGCAATTTTGTAAGTTGTTCTATGATCTTCTTCCGTATTAACTAATGACATAAATTTTATGCGATGAAAACCAACACCAATAGCTTCACATTCTTGACGATAAGTAGCTTTAATTACTTCTGGATCGCCAGTATGAGCTTTATGAATTAATACGCTATCAGGAACTTCTTTGAGAATTTTTACCTGAGCTTTGATTAATTCGGGATTTAATTTGTATGCTGGTGCAACGCATAAATAAGTAACTTGATCTTCAGCTATTCGCAAGGCTTTTCTAGCAGATGTTCTTTCTACTGGTTTACATTCAAATCCCGATACGGCGACAAATGAATTTGGCATCCGAATTAGCTGTTCTCGGTTGTGTTCTTCTCTACCAGTAGGATGAGTGTGCCAGTCAGATAAGAAGTAATTTTGCTCATTTGTATAAGGCGCTTCAAATCCCAACCATGTCAGACATACTGGTGCTGGTTTTCGATGGATAATTTCCACTTGCACTGGTACGGTAATCGAATCCATATCTATCAATATATCCAAATCATCTTTTGATATTTCATCAATGATTTCTTTGGCATTTGCCGTACCGTTGGGTAGTTTTTGGGGCTTATATAATTTTTCTGCTACTGCTTCAAACAACTTAGTTCTATCATCTGGTTTCCGTTCGCCTGTTACGTACAGGAAAATATTGGGAGTTAATTTTGATAATTCTCGAATGATGTCATAACTGCACCAACCAACGGAATGTCTCAAAAAGAAACTAGATAAAAAGCCGATGCGTAATTGTTTATTAGGACGGCTTTTCAGTTTAATGTTATAGTTTTGATTTTCATTATTATTTAAGATTTTTTCAACATATTCTTTGCCAACTATTTTGGCCAGTTTACTATTGGCAGCTAGCTCATCACGCAAGTAGTTAATATTGAATAATACTTGAGTATAAATGAGCGCTATTTCTTCTGCGGCTAATTCAGATAATCTTTGATAAATTTTTTGCTCTATTGCCAAAAATTTTTCTTTGGCAATTTGAGTTAATCCCGATTTAACATAGATACTCATATAAGTGATAGCGGCGATTAGTTGCCCTTTTTCTCCACAGTTGAGGAGATAGCGATCGGCTGCTTCTCTTAAAACTGCAAAATTAGAATTTTTAACGGGAGCAGTAATTAACTGACCCATACATAGATGAACAAGCAACAGGTTTGGTTTGACTTCAAGAGCTTTTTGCAGTTGATTTATTGCTTCTTGGAATTGCTCGACTTTAAAGTAATCTTGTTTCTGATCTTGCCGGACTAGTGCCATGCTAATATTGCAGTAAGCTTCCGCAAAGTCAGGTTGCAAATCTATCGCTTTTTGGAAATAAGTAATTGCTTCGGCAAACTTTTCTTGTTGTGCTAAGATTGACCCTATATTAAAATAAGCTTCTGCTGATTTCGAGTTTAATTTTAGTGATTTTTGGTAATAAGCAAGGGCTTCGTGTAGTCGCTCTTGTTTAATCAGAGTATTGCCTATATATGGGTCAGTTAATTACTGCTATATATTTGTAAGCTTCTTCAGCATCAGGCTGTAATTCAATTGTTTTATGGAAATGAGGTATCGATTCTTCTATTTTATTTTGTCTTTGCAGTAATATACCTAAATTTAGATGTGCTAATGGGTAATCTGATTTTAATTGAATTGCTCTTTGATAATATTCGATCGCATTTTCTAATTCACCCTTTTCTGCCAAAGCAGTTCCCAAATCGTTGTAAGTTTCAGCGGCGATCGCATCTGGCTGTAATTCTAAAGCTTTCTGCCAGTAATTAATTGCTGAATCTATGTTTCCTTGTTGTTTTAACGCATTTCCCAATGCCTGATATACTAATGAATCGGGTTGAATTTCCAAGAATTTTTGGTAAATAGCGATCGCATCTTCTAATCGATTTTGCCGTTGCAGCAACGTACCTAAATTCAGGTAAGCTAAGGTGTCGTCGGGTTTTAAGGCAATTGCTTGTTGGTAACAACCAATCGATGCCTCGATATTGCCTGCTTGACCGAAATTGATCGCTAAATTTTGAAAAAATTGATAGTTAAACTTTTCTGGGTCGGATTCCGATGCTTTTTGCCAACAAGAAATTCCCTCATCTGTTCTACCTAGCTGGATCAACAGATTTCCTAAGTTCCAATGGGCTGCTGCCATATCCGGTTTGAGTTCGATCGCATTTCGATAACAAGCGATCGCATCTTCCGACTGACCCAACTTAGAAATCATCGTACCCTTATTTACCAAAGCTTCTACAAACTCTGGATTGATTTCCAACGCTTTGTTATAAGCACGTAACGCTTCTTCGATCCTGCCCTGTGCTTGCAGGATATTCCCCAGCGTTTTGTAAGCGGGAGCAAAATTAGGTTGTAGCTTCAAAGCAAGTTTGCAGGATGCAGTCGCTTCTGTAAATTTCCTTTCCTGGAAATAAACTTCCCCTAGCTGATGGTGTACCTCAACAAAGTCAGGCTGAATTTCCAGCGCCTTTTGGTAATTAGCGATCGCTTCGTTGAGTTTACCTTGACTTTTTAGCTGATTGGCAGTATTGCAGAAATTTTGTGCCGTTTGAGAATGAAGTTCCGATTGCATCCTTTTAGTTTGCCCTTAACGCGGTAAAGTTAACGCTGGAGTTAATTCTAGTCTGCGATCGGTATTCGCTCATTTGTGATTTGCGATCGATCGCTAGTTATTTTTAACCTACCACTTGAGAGATCACCAAGCACTAACAAGGAGTTTACAGAATGACCGCCCAAATGGACGCCTCTAATTTGATGAAACAGCAAGTCGGTAAAGCCGCAGCCGATCGCGTAAAATCTGGTTCTATTGTAGGGCTGGGAACCGGATCTACTACAGCTTACGCGATTCAGTTTATCGGCGATCGTCTGAAATCCGGCGAATTGAAAGACATCGTAGGCGTCCCCACCTCGTTTCAAGCCGAAGTGTTAGCCAGACAGTACGGCATTCCCCTCACCACCCTAGATGTTATCGACCACATCGATATTGCCATTGACGGTGCCGACGAAGTTGACCCCCAACTCAATTTAATCAAAGGTGGCGGTGCCGCCCACACCCGCGAGAAAGTAGTCGATACCTTAGCAAACGAGTTTATTGTAGTGGTTGATAGCTCCAAACTGGTAGACAAACTCGGTTCCACTTTTCTGCTACCAGTAGAAGTGATACCGATGGCGTATGCCCCAGTAATGCGTGCAATTGAAAAACTGGGAGGAAAACCCCAACTGCGGATGGGCGTCAAAAAAGCCGGCCCAGTAGTCACCGACCAAGGCAACATGGTAATCGATGTCAAATTTGATAGTATTGATGACCCAGCAGAATTAGAAAAAACGCTGAACAATATTCCCGGCGTGTTAGAAAATGGTTTATTCGTAAACACGACAAATTTAGTGCTGGTAGGGGAAATTAAAGACGGACAGCCTTCGGTGCGAGAAATTACCAAAAACTAAAAATATTTGCCCAAAAATCCGCTTTTTTGAACGATTTGTAGGTTGGGTGGGAGTACGAAACTCAACCTACAAATAAATGGGTGGAAAATTGTTCTTCCTTATACTATGCCTCTGACAATCGATCGAAGCGGTACGAAATTCGATCGCATACGAGTAATTTAGTCGGCAAACCGAGTACAAGCCCCGTCCTTCCAAATCGGAGCGCGTAAAATCTTTCTTTTATAGGATGAAAATTTATTTCGAGCATCCAAAATAAGCGAACTTTGCTTTTATATAAAATGTCAAATTACTAGAAAAATTACGATCGGATTACATTGCAAGCATGAAGCAACCTCTACATAAATTTATTACTTAAAGCAGAGGTTTTCAAAATAAGCGAACCGAACAAAAAATGGCCAGAAAAAATGTTAGCCGCGTTTATTGTTATCGTTTATTTTTTTAGCAACTATCCCGATTAACTTTCATCAAATTTCCAATGGTATTAAAGTCAGATACCAGTAAATCAATCTATCTAAAGGCTTAAAATATTCCATCTATAGGAGAGAAGTAAATTTTTAATAAGTAATTAATACTGCAAATATCTACTCACAAATAAAGAGGAACTAAATAAAACCATTCGCTAACCTTATCGCTGTATCTACCTAAAAAGGAGCAAGAAAGTTGACCACTTCAACACCCTCTTCAGGCAGCGATTTTTTACCTGGTTCTCCATCTTCCGATACGATTTTAGGGCTCGGAGATAATGACACTATTTTTGGCAGAAAAGGCGAAGATATCCTTCAAGGTAACGAAGATTTAGATCTGATCGACGGCAACGAAAATAACGATCTAATTAGTGGAAATCAAAGCAATGACACCTTACGCGGCGGGCAGGAAAATGATTTGATATTTGGCAATAAAGGACAAGATATTCTATATGGTGATTTGGGAGATGATACTGCTTATGGCGGCGAGGGCAACGATCGAGTAGTAGGCGGTCAAGGACCGGAAGCAGACTTTGGTGGCAATGGCAGAGATGTTTTGTTCGGCGAACAAGGAAGCGATACTATCCTTGGTTTAGCCGGAGATGACTTTGTATTTGGAAATGAAAACTCAGACTTGTTGAATGGTAACGAAGGTAACGACACGGTTAGAGGAGGACAAAACAACGATACTATCCGAGGTGGTCAAGACAATGACTTACTTTACGGTGATAAAAATAACGATGTTTTGTGGGGAGATTTAGGCACGGATACTCTCAATGGCGGTACGGGCGACGATGTATTTGTCATCGGTAGACGCAACGACGTAGCGGGATTTGTTAGCACTGGTAGCAGTACAATTGCCGATGCAGATTATATTGCAGACTTTGGCGATGGATTAGATTTAATAGCTTTAACTGGCGGACTTAACTTTGAAGATTTAAATATTTTTCAAGGTACTAATGAAAACATTGCCAATACTATTATTCAGGATAAAGGTACTGGCGAATATTTAGCCAATTTAATCGGATTTGATTTTAATCAACTGACGAAAGCTAATTTCACTTACTCGACTCTCAGCATCGATAATTACTTGTCATTCGGTGAAGAAAACTACCAAGTCAGTGAAAATGGTGGTTCGGAAGTAGCAGTTACTATTAATCGCACGGGCGCGATTAATACGCCAGTTAACGCCACTTTATTTGCTACGGATGGCACTGCTAAGTCTGGAGAAGATTTCAGCTTTAACTCCATTCCAGTTAGTTTCGCACCTGGAGAAATCACCCAAACAGTTAATATTCCCATACTCAGCGATGGGATACCAGAAGGAGAGGAGACGTTTAATTTAAGTTTGGGTTTCCCTTTCAACGGCGCAACAGTTGCATCGCCTAAGGCATCTACCGTCACCATTACGGATAATATTCAAACCGCATCCGGTTTCGAGGAAGCAGGGACGTTTGAGTTTACCAGCCCTACTTTTGCGATTAGCGAAGATGGGACGCCCATTGCATTAGTTACGATAAATCGCACTGGTGGTAGTACTGGTGAGGTGAGTGTAAACGTAGCGATGAATGGCGGTAATGCGCTGGGTGGCAACCCGAATTTGGCAGTTAATGCGGATTACGATAATACTTTTGTGCCTGTTAGTTGGGCAGATGGAGATACTAGCCCGAAAACCGTAGAAATCCCCATTGTCAACGATACATCTGTTGAAGGTAAAGAAACAGTTGATTTGACTTTGTGCGATCCTACAGGAGGCGCGACTATTGGAGGGCAAAGTACTGCCGTTCTGACGATAATGGATGATGATGGCGTTCCGGTTGGATTGGGCGATCCGGAAATTGAAGTATTGGACGGACAAACGGCGATTCTGGACGATACGGGAAGCGTTGATTTGGGAACAACCAAGGTTGGTGAAGAACTAATCAAAACTTTTACGATCGCAAATACTAGCCCTACCGATTCTCTCTATTTAACTGGTTGGAAAGTACCAGATGAGTTCTGTTTAGTAGGGGATATTCCAGGTGTTATTGCACCGAACAGTTCGGAAGATTTTACTCTCAAAGTTTTTAGCGGCAAAGTGAGTAATCCGACGGGCACGATTTTCATCAATACTAACGACAGCGATGAGAGTCCTTTTAACTTTGATATATCGGCAACTATTGGAGATGCGCCAACGGATGTATCTGGTGGAGAAATCGAGATTTTGAATGGTACTACCAATATCGTCGATGGTACTACGCAAGCGATCGACTTTGGTAAAGCTAATATTGGCGAACAACTTTCCAAAACATTCGCGATCGAAAATACTAGCAGTACCGACACTCTCAATTTGACTAGTTGGAAATTGCCACAAGGTTTTGGTTTAGTGGGAACAATTCCCGATTCGGTAGCACCAAATAGCGAAACTAGTTTCACCGTGAGAGTGAATACTAGCAAAGCTGGCACTCCGCAAGGTACGATTTCGATTAACAACAGTGACAGCGATGAAAGTTCTTTTGAGTTCCCAGTAACGGCAACTATCGGAGATACGCCAACGGATGTATCTGGTGGAGAAATCGAAATTTTAGACGGTACTATCGATATCGTTGATGGTACTAAGCAAGCGATCGATTTCGGTACATCGAAAGTCGGCGAAGAACTTACCAAAACCTTTACCATCAAAAATACCAGCACTACCGACACTCTCAATTTGACTAGTTGGAACTTGCCAGAAGGTTTCGGTTTGGTAGGAACGACGCCTAATAAAGTGACACCGGAAAGCGAAGTTAGTTTTACTGTCAGAGTGAATACTAGCAAAGCAAGTACTCCGGAAGGCACGATTTCGATTAATAACAATGACAGCGATGAAAATCCCTTCACTTTCCCGGTAAAAGCCATCATAGGAGATACATCAACTGATGTATTCGGTGGAGAAATCGAAATTTTAGACGGTACTACCGATATCGCGGATGGTACTACTCAAGCGATCGATTTCGGTACATCGAAAGTCGGCGAACAACTTACCAAAACCTTTACCATCAAAAATACCAGCACTACCGACACTCTCAATTTGACTAGTTGGAACTTGCCAGAAGGTTTCGGTTTAGTAGGAACGACGCCTAATAAAGTGACACCGGAAAGCGAAGTTAGCTTTACCGTGAGAGTGAATACTAGCAAAGCTGGTAATCCAGAAGGCACGATTTCAATTAATAACAATGACAGCGATGAAAGTTCTTTTGAGTTCCCGGTAACGGCAACTATCGGAGATACGTCAACAGATGTATCTGGTGGGGAAATCGAAATTTTGGATGGTGATATCCATATCGTTGATGATACTAGCGAAACGATCGACTTCGGTTCCACTATTTTTGGTCAAGAAATCGCCAAAACCTTTACTATCAAAAATACCAGCACCACCGATACTCTCAATTTAGATGGTTGGACGGTACCAGATGATTTCTGTTTAATGGGAACTATCCCCGGTAGCGTCGCGCCAAATAGTGAAGAAACTTTTACTCTTCAATTCTTAGCCGATCGCGTTGGTGAATCGAAAGGTATTCTATCTATTAATACCAGCGATAGCGATGAAAGTCTTTTCAATTTCCCACTCGCCGCAACAGTAGAGGAGACTTCCAATATTACCATTCTCGGTACTAATAATGACGACATCATCAAAGGTAATGACGGCGTTTCTGAAACGATCAATACTTTAGATGGCAGCGATATCATTACTTGGACAGAAGTTCCGCCCAGTGGCGTATTGGATACGATTATCGACTTTTCTTCCGAACATGATAAAGTTCAATTTGCCAAAGCTTACTACGGTTTTATCTCGGAAATCGAACCAGTAACCGTGACGGAACTTGGCCCTGATGGGACGGAAATTGGTGCTAACACATTTATCGTTTTCGATCGAAGCATTTCATTTAGTAACGTTGCTTTGGTAGATTCCGCCTTAGCTGCTCAAAACGGTACTCCAGAAGAACCTGTTTTCTTCCTCTACTCTGGTAGTAATGGCAATCGGTATTTGGGTTACGATCCGGATGCACATTCTGCGGGTAGTGCTGTGAACGTAGCGCAGGTGAATGCAGAACTAAACGAATCGAACTTTACTTTCTTCAATTAATAACGCAAGTTGTTAGTTATAGTCAATCTTCCCTAATATCATGTCCGTTGGGTTTGTAGTAAGGACTTTAGTCCTTAGTCCGAGGACTTTAGTCCTCACTACAAACGCGATCCAACCGGACATGATATAACCTCATTAAAAACTCGGACAGCCAAAAGTTCTAAATTGAGCACCCGTAGCAGGTCGATACTTTTTAATACATTCTGATTGCTGAATTCTGATACTGGCATAACGGTCTTGAGGACGTTCTTTTAATGCCCTCCGATAATTAATAATTGCCGTATCGTATTCACCATTAGAATAAGCTTCGTCAGCAATTCTGATATATCTACCATAGTTAGGGTTTCTCCGCTCTACGCTAGCCAATCTTTCGGCCAAAACTTCCGTAATTGCCGTATTAATATCAGGATCGTTCGGCCCATCTGGACTGGCATCGGCGGCTCGTTGATAATATGTTAAAGCTGTATCGTATTGACCGCTTTTTCTGGCATTTTCTGCCATTCGCAACCAGCGCTGGTAATCCGTTTGGGAAAATGACGGATTTGCGGTACTGAAAATTAGTAAAAAAGAAAACAGTAAGGTGATTGTTTTGAAGGGATTTTTTAACATAATTATTGCAGGGGTTTTTGAGTCGGTATGCCAACTGGACGAGGAAATTTTGCAGGGGTAGACGCTATTTTTTTGATGTACAAACAATGGCGAATGCTGTTAGTAATCGGGGTAGTAAATTTTTCTATCGATTCTATTATGCCGCCTAGTTGGGTAACGGGCGATCGCAAAGTCGTTGTTTCATCCTCCGTCCACTGTCCCCGATAAAGAATCGCTAAACCGCCAATTTTCAGCAATGGTAGGGCATATTCGGCACATTCCGAGGCAGTACCGACTGCCCTGATTAAAGCTAAGTCGTAAGATTCTCGGTGTTGGGACTGCTGGCCGATTTTTTCCGCGCGATCGCATAACGCCGTCACATTTTTGAGACCCAAGTTCTCGACCAAGGTTTCCAAAAAAGCAATTTTTTTGCGAGTAGAATCTAACAAAGTCACTTGGCAATTTGGTTGGATAATACCGATCGGTATGCCGGGAAAACCCGCCCCAGTTCCAATATCGATAATGCGACAATTAAGGATTCCCATTCCCGATTCCCGATTCCCGATACCCCATTTTTTTAATGCCACTAGAGAATCCCACAGATGTTTTTCCCAAAACTCGATCGGATCGGTGATGCGAGTTAAATTTAATTGTTGATTTCCCTGGCAAATTAACTCGTACAAACGCTGAAATAGAATTTGCTGTGCGGGATTCGGTTGCCAACTGAGAGTTTTCTGCCAAGTTTCACCCATTTCCGGCAGCCAAGTACGATCGCTATTTTCCAACATATTAACTAAAACACTGTTTTAACTTTTGATTTTCAATTCTTGCCTTTTTCCTTCTGCCAAGGTAGCCGGATCGACTGAGTTTAATTCACCGTGATTGAGAGTCCAGCACTTGTCTGCAATACTCAGTAAATCACCAGCATCGTGAGTTACCACAAATAAACTCCAGTGATTTTTTAATTTTGCTAATAAATTGACCAACTGACGCCGCATCGACCAATCTAAGCCAGCCGTCGGTTCATCTAATAACAATAAATGCGGTTGCCGAATTAGCTGTACCGCTAAAGCGAGGCGTCGCTGTTGACCGCCGCTTAAAGAATTGGGAGAAGTGTTTAATTGTAAATGATTTAAACCTACTTCCGTTAAAGCTTCTCTGACTCTTTGCGAACCTAATTCTGGATGCCCCAAGCGCAATTCTTCTAATATAGTGCTGCCACAAAAATGGCGTTCGGGAAATTGAAATACTAATCCACCTAGCTGTTGTAAATGTTCGGGAGTGAGTTCTTGGTCTCGCCAGAAGACGCTGCCAGATGTATTTTCACTTAAACCAGCCAAAATCTCTAATAAAGTGCTTTTACCAGAACCGCTTGGCCCGATCACCAGCCCCATCTCTTGGGGTGCTAATTCCAGGTTGATGGATTTTAGGATCGGTGTCGGACAGGCTGGGGGATGATAACTTACGGAGATAGAGCATTCAATAAAAAAACGTACCATACTGTTTTTATTGTGCCAGACTTGCGAAGTTTGAAGGATGAAGTCTGAAGGATGAAGTTTGAAGGATGAAGTCTGAAGTCTGAAAGAATAAAAATTAATTGTATTTATCTCCCCTGCCCCCCTGCTCCCCTGCCCCCTGCCCCCATCCACAATGGAACGGGTTAATCATCGCTGGCGTCAAAGGTAGCGGACTAGCCGATCGTTTGGCATCATTTTTGAAAGAGGACTCACACCCTTAAGCGATGATAAATTTATTTTCTGTTTCCAAACAAATTATGAGTGCCTTAGCGCCTCGTAGTGCGTGGGGCTTGGCTGGTGTTAGCGCGATCGCACTCAGCCTTTGGGCTCACCCCATCTTAGCTGGAGATCCCTTTCGCGCCAATAGCCCCAGACCGATCGGGGATGCTACGGAAGCGGCTTTTCAAGCTTTATTTAAAGAAGGAAACTATAAAGAAGCCGCCGAACGTTACTTGCCACAAGCAACCACTCAAGAACCAAATGAGCCTCTAATTTATGCGATGAAGGCATCTTTAGCTTATACTGATTGGCAGGGAAACAAGGATAGCGAAGCATTAAATGCTCTAAAATCCTATACGAGCAAAACTTTAGAAACAGCCGAACAGTTGAAAGCCACCGATCCTTTACGCGGTAACCTTTATGCTGCTGTGAGTCATGCACTAGAAGCGGCTGCTATCGTGGGAGAGGATGGCACTATGAAAGGTGCGCCGAAAGCTTTAAGCAAATTGCAGCAAGTTTACGGAAAACTGGATGAGGCAGAAAAAATCGATCCTAACGATCCGGAATTAAATTTGCTCAAAGGATGGATGGATTTGTTAATTGCGGTTAATTTACCTTTTTCCAATCCCGAACAGGCGATCGAACGGTTACAAAAAGCTTCCCCAGCTTATTTAGCTAACCGAGGAATGGCAGTAGGTTATCGCGATTTGAAACAATATGACAAAGCTCTACAATATGTGGATATTGCTTTGCAGGAAACTCCCGACAATCCAGAGTTACAATATTTGAAAGCGCAAATCTTGGTTGGACAAGATCGAAACCAACAAGCTAAGGAATATTTCCAAAAAGCTTTGGAAAAATCCGATCGACTACCCAAAGATTTAGTTGCCCAAATTGTCCGCGAACATTGCCGCAATCAAGTTAGCATCGATAGCAAAGAACGCAATTGCAGCGCGATGCGAAATCAGGTCAAACAAAGCGGCGGTGACTGGGGGCCAGTAGTAAGTCGATTGCCAACTTTAGATTAATCGGTCGTTTGGAATGCAGATACAGTTTCGCGAATATAATCAGTTCGATTTGTGGATTTGGATCGAATTTATCACGGTTCCTTCCCACGCAGAAAAACAATATTTGGAGGAAGTTTTTGATTCCTGGTTTTTCTTAGGGAAATTGGGGGGGTTTAATGCGGAAAATCTGCAAGTGCAGGATACTGGTTTGGAACTCAGCTATATGGATTACGACCAAGATGTAGCTGACAATAGTTTGATGGCGCTGATGCACAATATGGGGGAGTTTGAATATCTGGGCAAATGGGCGCGTTGCTGGTTCGATTTGGGAACCGCTGATGCGATCGCGATCGATATTCTGATTAATTCTCTCAAACAGTTAAGCAAAGAATACGTCACGATCGAACGCATCTTTATCGGTGGTGAAAATGAAGATTGGCCGATTAAAGAAAGACGAGAAGCTTCCATTTACGATAATTAAATTATAGTTGTAGAGACGTTTTAGGAAACGTCTCTACAATTAGGAAATAAAGGACTCTCATTTGTGGCTGGTGTTTAATTTTCTTTTAGCTTCTCGATCGGCAAACATCTTTAACTCAACCGCGTCGTGACTGCAAAAAACACGCACGTCCTTAGTACGATCGCACGATAATGCTCGTAGCCGCCCTTGATTGAACAATCGAGCTTTGCGGTCTACCTCCATCATCCATTGATAAGCACGCATACCAGGCGTACAGCGAGGTTCCGAGTCCATTTCCTGCCGATAAAAGTAGGCATCCCCGGCGTGTAAAAGCCAGCCATCCCCCGTATCGATCGCAATTCCAGCATGACCCTCAGTATGACCGACTAGCGGGATCAGGAGAATCTCCGGCGGCAGCCCCTCCAAGTCGCGCACTGCCTCGAAACCAAACCAAGGCTCGCCGCCCGCCGTATAATACTTCCACTGCTTCACATCATCCCATTGTTGCGGACGATAGCGCCTTCTGGCAATAAAGCCCTCTCGGTATCGGGCAGCTTCCATCTCACTGTGCATTATATGCACGGTTGCCTGCGGGAAATCCTCCAAACCCCCAGCATGATCGAAATCAAGATGAGTTAACACGATATGACGCACGTCTTGCGGCGAAAATCCCAGCTGCTCAATTTGAGCGATCGCCGTGTACTTACGTTCAAACTGGATATTATTGAAATGAATGAAAAATGGGCTGAGTCGCGAGTAAGGCGACTGGATATCACGCAAGCCAAAGCCAGTATCGATTAATACCAATCCCTTGTTTGTCTCGATCAGCAAACAGTGACAAACTAAGTGAGCTTTTAGACCATTACTGAAGCCATCAAACAGTTTTCCGCCAACCGGACACATACAGCCGCAATTGAGATGATGAATTCGCATAAATCCTCGCTTACACCAAAATTACTTGCGAGCGGAACCCGGTTCGGTTAGCTGGCGGTGCTGTTCGGCATTGACGGTATCCGGTAACACCTTGCTGACATTGCCCTGAACCTTGGTTTTGATGGAACCTGCAATTATGGCATCTTTACCAGCCATCAGCGCTTCAAAACCTTGTTTAGCAACCTGTGCTGGATCGTCCTTTTCGCCTGCACCTGCCTTAGTGTCATCCATCCCCGCACGGTGGAAAAAGTTGGTATCGGTTGGCCCGGGCATCAGTGATGTAACGGTTACTCCTGTATCTTTTAACTCGTTGC
>CAZJJR010000143.1:14399-15157 GCA_964546365.1 uncultured bacterium
AAACGAGTGGATAAAAGCTCTGGAGGCTGCGTAAACTGCCTCGAACGGCCCAGGCATGATAGCAGCAATGGATGAGGTGAAGAGGATACGACCTTGACCCCGTTCAACCATATCTTTCACTACCCGTTTGGCAAGATGCACGGAGGATACGACGTTCAGGTTAATTAGATTTAACTCGTCTTTGAGGTCTGTTTCGCGAGCAAAGTCACCACCAACGCCAACACCTGCATTAATCGCGATCGCATCTACCGATCTGCCTGTCGCTTTAATCTGTTTGTAGAGCGTTTCGACTCCATCATAAGTAGCTAAATCTGCTTCTACTGTCTCGACTTTAGCGCCTAATTTCTCAAAGGCTTGCGCTGCTTCGTTGATGCTAGCGCCGGTAGCTGTAATTAATAGGTCGAAACCGTTTTGGGCAAACTGTTTGGCAAGTTCGTAGCCGATGCCGTTAGAAGCACCTGTTACAACAGCTAGAGGGCGGGTCAATGAGTTGTTCATAACTATCCTTAAATTGCGATCGCTCTACAGTTCGGCAAGTTTTTTTCTTGCTACTTTTGAATTTGCGTAAACTTTCAATTTTTACGATCTTAAGAAGATAGTTATAAGCAAAACGTCTTTCTCTAGACGTATGGCTAGTGAGGTATTTTGCTTTGATAGCACACAATAGATTGTACAGAAGCGAGCAACATTAACATGGAAAGTTTATATAGCAATCCTAAATGAATTGCGAACAACTAGACCCCTCCCAACCCTCCCCT
>CAZJJR010000144.1:0-14883 GCA_964546365.1 uncultured bacterium
CCTTACTTTTGAATTTTCTGCATAATACTTAATTCTTCACTATTAAGTTTAAACTTTAAAAGTGAAAAACCCGGGAAGGAAGTTGCCAAACACTTGATGACTTAATTAATTATTACTTATTTACCCTTGTTCACCTACTGACGATCGATACTTATTTACTCTTATTTACTTACTGACGATCGATCGGGATAGTAAAGTAGAAAGTGCTTCCTTCACCAACACTACTTTCCACCCAAATTCTTCCTCCGTGCGCTAGCACTATACTCTGACAAATGGCTAACCCCAGTCCTGTACCTCCTTTGGTGCGGGAATCAGAAGCATCTACTTGTTGAAAGCGACCGAATATAGATTCTAGTTTATCAGATGGAATCCCTCGTCCTTGGTCTTTTATTTTGAATAATATAAGCGGCGGATGAGAAATGGCAAGAGTAGAAGATAATTTTTCTACTCTCTCTGTAGGAAACAAGCTAGCTGTTTGTAGTTCAGCACTTAAGTAAACAGTAGTACCGGGCGGGGAAAATTTGATCGCATTGCTCAGCAAGTTAGTCAAAACTTGGGTCAACCGATCGCTGTCTGCATACAATAGAGGTAACTGACTTTTCTTAAGAAAATTTTTATTTTTATCTGGCCAAAAATTGTATTGTTTACTACCAATTTCTTTGTTTTCTGCGGAAGCGATCGCTAATAAATTTACCTCGGCTTTATCAGCCATCCCTTGCATTAGTTCGACTGCTGCCGTAATTAAATCAAAAGGATCGCAAAATTGCTTGTGCATTTGAATCTTACCCGATTCCATTCTTTCCAAATCTAAAATGTCATTAATCAAACGCACCAAGCGGTCTGTATTATTAACGGCAATTTTTAACATTCGATGTCCGTTTTCTGACAATTCTCCTAATTTGCCAGAAAACAATAAACCTAGAGAACCTCGAATCGAAGTTAATGGAGTTCGCAGTTCGTGAGAAACCACGGAAATAAATTCATCTTTCATCCGTTCGACTACTCGCCGTTCGCTAATATCTCTAAACGTAACAACCGCACCCTTAATAGAAGAGGTAATGACGGGAAAAGAAATAGATCCAGACAAATCCCCTGAGGGAATTTCAGTTAACCGATTATTACTAGTTTCTAATGTTTCGATAATCGGTGTAATTACATACTCTACTAAAAAATTCGAGCCGTCTTTACGCCAAAATAATTCGTCTGTTTTGTTGCGAGCAACCCCATCTTTCAAGACGATATAAATTGGCGAATCATCCATTTGATAATAAGCCGCATTTGGTTGAGAATGATGTAAGCGATCGTATAAAGGGCGATCGATTAATTCAGTTACTTCATAACCGAGCATTTTGGCAGCCGCCGGATTAGCAAAAGTGATGTTTCCAGCAGTATCTAAACCAATAATTCCTTCTCCTGCTGAATTCAGAATTAACTCGTTTTGAATACTGAGGCGCTGCAATTCTTCTTCCGTTTGCTTGCGTTGGGTAATGTCTGTATCTGCACCCGCCATCCGATAAGGTTTGTTGTTTTCATCCCAAATTGCCGTGCCGCGAGAAATAAACCATCGAATGCTACCATTTCTATGTAATCTGCGATACTCGATTTCATATTGCTCCGTCAAACCTTGCAAATGCTCATTAATTGCCGCCAACACTTTTTCTCGATCTTCGGGATGGATTAAAGAGTACCAACTATCCAAATTATTTTCAATATCAAGCTCCGTATAACCTAACTGAGTTTTAAGAATAGTATCTATATATATTTCATTAGTTTGAATATTCCAATCCCATACTCCCACATTTCCCGCAACAGTGGCTAGCTCTAACCTCTCTTGACTCCAACGCAATGCTTCTCCTCTTTGTCTTAATGCTTCCTCAGTGTGCTTACGCATCGTGATATCGCGAGCAATTCCGCGATACCCGCGAAACTTTCCATCAGGTAAGAAAATCGGCACTCCACTAGTTTCTAGAAAAATTTGAGAACCATCTTTATGATTTTGTTTTGCCTCCAAAGATTTGAATGGTTTTCTCGCTGCGATCGCCATTATAGAATTTAAAATAGTTTCTGAATTAGTAGCTTCTTTTAAGGTCATAAAATCAAAAAATATCTTGCCCAAAACCTCTTCTGGTTCGTATCCAAATATTTCTTTGATTTTAGGACTGATATAAGTACAGCGAGTATTTTCATCTACTTCCCAGACTAAATCACTGCTCGTCTCTACTAAATTCCGAAATCTTTCTTCGCTAGCACGAAGAGCTTCTTCAGATTCCTGGCGAGAAATTGCCGCCCCCAAAAGGTTTGCTGCTGCTTGTAAAGCATCTAATCCCACCGATGACCACTCTCTTTCTGCCCAGCAATCATTAAACCCGATAAATCCCCACCAATTTTGGTTAACAAAAATTGGTACGATCGCGATCGATAAAATATCAAATGTATTTAGTACTTTTTGGATAACTCGATTGAGTTTATTCGTTATACCAAAGCAAGTTTCTCCTCGACTTAACTTGTCAACAAAATCATATCCATAGCAATGAATATCGATATTATGCCAGACTGGATGATTGATTAAAGGAGGAATTCCTCTCTCAACCCATTCATAAATCATGCTAGTCAATATAGATCGATCGTTGCTCAAGTTATTTTTAAAAATGTAAACTCGGCTAGCTTCGGCGGCACGTCCCAACCTTTCTAAAACTTGATTAATGCTTTGTTGCCAGTTCGATGCTTTTAACAATTGCTCTGCCGTATAAGCAACTGCTTCTAAAATATCATCTCGACGTTTTAAGGTAGATTCAAATTGTTTGCGTTCGGTGATATCAAAAACCGTGGTATGACTTTTAACAAAATTTCCTTCACGGTCGTAAAGACTTCTGGCGCTTAATAAAACAGGCATTGTAGTACCGTTTCTACGTATTATTTCAAACTCAATCTCTTGGAGTTTTCCATTCTTTTTAAGTTCGGCAAAAACTTTGTCAAATAATGGCCAATATTCTGGTATAATTAAATTAGTAAAACTCATTTTTCCAATTACTTCTTCCCTTGTATATCCCAACCATTCCAAGTGGGTATCGTTAATTTCAATAAATTTACCACCATCGTCTAAAGAATGATAACCACAGGGAGCATTGTTATATAAATCCCAAATCTCTTCAACTGCCTTCTGCAAAGTTGATTCGGTTTTTCGGCGTTCTTTAATTTTGGCTTCGAGCCTTTTATTAATCGTTGAGAGTTTAATCAATTCTGATTGTAAATTTTCATTCATTTCTTCATGTTTTCTTGACATTTGCCGATCGTATTCAATTAAGCCTATTTTTAATAAATATTACATTCTTTTAACCTGTTAATAACTTTCCATTTAGTTAGTCATAAATTGTAAAGCCAATTAATAAACTCTTGGCAAATCCAGGCAATAATATTAAATTATAAGCGACTTGACTAATTCGAGCGATTTCTTAATACTAAAGAATTGCAAAGCAGTAGAGTGAAAATCAAAAATCGTCTTCAGCGGGCGAATTTTTACGTACAGTCAAGCCTTTAACAGCTACCAACCTAACGTAGGTTACACCATCAGAACATTCAGGAATGGTAACTCTCGTTGGATAAACATTATAAACTTGTTTTCTGTCACGGTTTAGGTTAGTAGCCTCTGCAATTAAAAATCGAAAATAAATTGGTAAAGAATTGTTTGATGTGTAAATCACGATGAAGCGGATCGCCAGTTGAGTAACAATTTGTTAAAAATAGTAAAGCGATCGATTTCCTTCCAACTTTACTCAACCGATGACTACAGTAACAGCAAACCCTTATCTAGAAGGCAACTTTGCCCCAGTCAAAGAAGAGACAACAGCCCATGACCTCCTCGTAATCGGTAATTTACCCACCTCCTTAAACGGATTATTCCTTCGTAATGGCCCCAATCCACAATTTGCCCCGAAAGGTCGCTATCACTGGTTTGATGGCGATGGAATGTTACATGGAGTAAATATTAGTAATGGCAAAGCCTCTTATCAAAATCGCTACGTCCGAACAAGAGGATGGCAAATCGAACATGATGAGGGTCATGCGATTTGGACGGGTATTTTAGAACCAATTCAGGTAAATAATCCTTACGGGGGATTTAAAAACACTGCCAATACAGCAATAGTTTGGCATGATAATCGTCTGTTAGCTGTTTGGGAAGGGGGCGAACCCCACCAAATTAAAGTACCCGAATTAGAAACAATCGGCCCGTATACTTATCAAAACCAGCTAAAATCTCCCTTTACTGCCCATCCCAAAGTAGACGCCATAACAGGCGAAATGATGTTTTTTGGCTACTCTTTGATTCGGCCACCATACTTACAATACAGCGTAGTTTCTGCCGATGGAAAACTGTTAAAAACAGTCCCCATTGACTTACCAGTAGGGGTAATGATGCACGATTTTGCCATCACCGAAAACTACACTATATTTATGAATTTGCCTCTGACGTTTAGACCGGAAAGGCTACACAGAGGCGAACCTGGATTCATGTTTGAATCAGAGACACCTAGCCGTTTTGGTATTGTTCCCCGTCACGGAGATAATAGCAATATTCGCTGGTTCGATGCTCCATCTTGTTACATTTTTCATACTCTCAATGCCTATGAAGAAAATGATAAAATTGTACTCATCGCTTGCCGAATGGCAGGCACTTCTGTATTAGGTTCTTCCAGTTCACCAAGTAATAGTCAAAGCGATATACCTCTGTTGTATCGTTGGCGATTTAATCTCAAAACTGGAGAAATAAAAGAAGAAAAATTAGATGATGTTCCCTCAGAATTTCCTCGCTTAAACGAGCAACTTTTAGGTCGTCCAAATCGCTACGGCTATACCGCACGGGCAGCCGCTAGTTCAATGCCTTTGTTCGATGGTTTAATTAAATACGACCTCCTCAATGGCAGTTCCCAAACTCATGAATTTGGCCGAGGACGTTATGGCGGAGAAGGAGTATTTGTTCCTCAACCTGGTGCTACTGATGAAGATGATGGATGGTTGCTTACTTTTGTTTACGATGAAATAGAAAATACATCTGAATTAGTAGTCATTAGTGCCAAAGATATGGCATCTGAACCTGTTGCCAGAATTATGATTCCTACTCGCGTACCTTACGGTTTTCACGGTGCTTGGATTAGTAATTGGTGATGGGATTTGGGATTAGTAAATATCTTGCAAAAGTGACACGATAATATTTTTACTGCATATGAAACGCAGATGATGAAAAGATATTATATTGACTTTTGCAAGATGTCTAATACTCTTTTTCCTCATTTCCCGTTATACTGCATTTTGTTTCGATCGAGATATTACGAAAATGAAACTTCCCGAATCAAGCCGATCGCAATTTACTCCTGACTTAAATATCTGTCGCATTTTAAATGGAATGTGGCAAGTGTCTGGTGCTCACGGGCGCATTGACTCGAAAGTAGCCATTTCTACTATGTTTAAATACATGGATGCAGGCTACACCACTTGGGATTTAGCCGACCATTATGGGCCAGCAGAAGATTTTATCGGTGAGTTCAAGCGTCAATTAGTTGCCACCCGTGGTAAAGAGGCTTTATCTAATTTGCAAGCTTTTACTAAATGGGTGCCTCGTCCGATGAAAATGACTCGCAAGTTAGTCGAAGATAACATTAATATTTCCCTCAGGAGAATGGATGTTGATTCTTTAGACTTGCTACAGTTCCATTGGTGGGAATATCGAGATAAAAATTATTTGGATGCGCTGCAATATATGGCAGAACTCCAGAAAGAAGGAAAAATTAAACATCTCGCCTTAACTAATTTCGATACGGAAAATTTAAAAATCATTACCGATGCGGGAATCAAGATAGTATCCAATCAGGTACAGTTTTCTTTAGTTGACCGTCGTCCGGAAATTAGCATGATTCCATTTTGCCAACAGCATAATATTAAACTGTTGGCTTACGGCACTCTTTGTGGCGGTTTATTATCAGAAAAGTATTTGGGTAGCCCCGAACCGCGAGGAGGTGAACTTTCTACTGTTAGCTTGCGGAAATACAAAAATATGGTTGATGCTTGGGGAGGATGGAGTTTATTTCAAGAATTGCTGAATATCCTCAAGCAAATTGCCGATAAATATGGAGTGACGATTTCTAATGTGGCAGTTCGATACATTCTAGATAAGCCAACCGTAGCAGGTGCGATTGTGGGTGCTAGATTAAGCATTTCCGAACATATCGAAGATAACGCTAAAGTGTTTAATTTTAGTCTTGATGAGCAAGATAACAAACAAATTGATGACCTTACCGAAAAATTACGAGATTTGTATCAATTAATCGGTGATTGCGGAGATGAGTATCGACGATAAAACAGATTGATGATTGGAGAACGGTAGAGGAGTAATTATAGTATGGGGCGTAAAATAACATCGTCCTCTACCTTGTGCTAACTAAGCTCGTCAAAAATGGAGAAGAACCTATTTTTCCTGGTACTTGAAGGTATATCTTCTCTTAAAGCTCAGTGGATTCATCCTGTAGTTTTCCCTGACGATCGACTTTCACAACTCGACCTAATTTCTCCAATTGAGGTTTCACAATTGAAGTATTACCGACAACCACAATAATTGGTTGGGAAGAGATGTACTTGGCGGCTACTTTTAAGGCATCCTGTTGGCTCACTTGTTCGATCTTCTGGCGGTAGTTTTGATAATCCTGTAAAGGTAGTCCAAGCATTTGATAATTAGCCAAGGCATCTGCCACCGCAAAGGGATTCTCTTGACCTAAATTAAAGCGACCCAAAAGTTTTCCTTTGCTAGCTGAAAGTTCGCTTTCTGGGATTGGCTGAGTCTGAATGGTTTTTAATTCTTTCAAAATTTCGCTGACAGCATCGCCTGCGTGTTGTTGATTAACAGGTGTTGCTACAACAAAAGTACCAATATCATTGCCGCCATCATACATACTATACGCACCATAGGTGTAGCCCTTATCCACTCGCAAGTTCTTATACAAACGGCCTAAAGATCCATCTCCCAAAACTGTATTCACTACTGAGAAGGGGTAGCCTTCGGGATTGCGGGCATCCAAGGCTAGATTGCCAATGCGAATGATTGCTTGTTCTGAACCTGGGCGATCGATTAGATAAATTACCGAAGTATCGCCCATTTGGTTAGGGGGATAAGCCAAAAAATCTGGTACTTTACCCGGTTGCCAACTGCCAAACACCCGCTCAACTTCTGCTTTTGTTTCAGCTAAAGTAATATCGCCTACGATTAGTAAAAGAGCATTGTTCGGTTTGAAAAAAGTTTTATGGAACTCAACCAAATCGTTGCGGGAGATATTCTTGACCGTTGCAGTTGATGTGTAATATCCGTAGGGATGGTTGGGATAAGCTATCCGCCCGAATTGACGATCGGCTAGCCATGAAGGATCGATTTCTGAATCTATTAGATTGGTCAGCATTTGGGAGCGAGCGACTTCAAATGCTGGCTGTCCAAATGTCGGATTTAGTACCACATCCGCTAAAGTGTCGAAGCCAATCTGGTCATCAGTAGAAGGAACGTAGGCATAAACAGTAAAATATTCCAAACCAGATCCAGCACTTACGGCACCTCCTACCGATTCGATTCGTTGGGCAATTTCAGCGCCAGATGCCTTGGTCGTTCCTTGCGTAATGACTTCTGCTAACAAATCTGTAAGACCTTGCTTGTTGGCTGGAACTGCCACATCCGAACCACCTACGATCAGTTGCAATCGTAGTTCCGGAACTTCATGATGTGGGACGAATATTGCCTTCAATCCATTGTTTAAGCTAAAAGTTTGATAGGGAGGAAGCTTGGTTTCTTTAGCTGGGAAAGCTTTAGGAGGCTGAGTACGACTGACTACCCCGACTGGTAACTGAGCTAGCTGTTCTGGAGTCGCGGGGCTGGGTTTAAGTTGCTCGGAAGCAATTGGTACATCAATCGGTTCTACAAGCTTGCCAGGATAGGTTACTAACAGTTCTTTACCACTTTTTAAGGTGATGAGAGTGTTCATCGGTTTTTCGCAAAGGTATGTTTGGGCAACTCGCTGGATATCTGCAACCGTAACGGCATCGAAGTTGGCAATTTCTTTCACTACTGCTTGGGGCGAACCAAATTGATGGGTAGCATCTTGAAGCGTACTAGCTGTATTTATTACAGACGATCGCAAGCTACTAATTGCGTCAATTTTGATGTTCTTTTCGATCCGGGCTAATTCGGCTTCGTTTACTCCTTTAGCTATCACTTCTCTTAGTTGAGTTTGTAGCTGAGATTGTACTGATTCTAAAGATTGGTTGGCATTAGGACTAGCGGAAACTAGAAATATGGATGCGCCTATATTTGCACTAACATCTGTCGAGGCGCTTGACGCCAGCCCTTTGCGAATTATTTGTTGCTGAAAACGACTGCTCTCACCATAGCTCAAAATATTACTTAAAAGGCTGAGGGCATAAAAATCAGGGCCTGTTGAGGGAGCAACAACTGTGTAGTATACTGTTGGTAATTCAATCAAAGGATCGATAATAGTATCTTCATAACCAATTTTGCAGCCAGTTTTAGCATCCGTTTTGCGAACAGGAAACCGATCGGGCAAAGGATATTGCTTGAGAATGGGTACAACTGGTTTTCCTGAAGGAATATCACCAAAGTATGCTTTTACTAAAGCTTTAGTTTGTTCAAAATCAATATCGCCAGCAATTACTAACGTAGCATTATTAGGAATGTAATATTTATCATGAAAAGCTTTGACTTCTTCTAATGTTGCTGCATTGAGATCTTCAATGCTACCGAGTACATGATGCTCATATGGTAAATATCCTCGGAAAGGAGTAGTGAAGAGATAAAGTTGAGTACGACCTAATGGTGCATTCAATGTTTCATTCAATTCCTGAATTACCACCTGCCGCTCGGTGTCAAATGTTTCTTGAGTAATTTTTAATGATGCCATACGATCGCTCTCAAGCCACAGCGCTAAAGGCAGCTTATTTGCAGGTAATACTTCGTAATACTCCGTGTAATCTAAATTGGTGACAGCATTGTAGTCTGCACCTACTGGGTCGAGATAAGCATCAAATTCTCCCTTCCCAACATTATCCGAACCGTTAAACATCATATGTTCAAACAGATGGGCGAAGCCGGAGCGATTTTCGGGGTCGTCTGCTCCCCCAACGTAGTAACGGAGATTCACAGCAACGACGGGAGCCGAATCATCTTTGGCTAAAATCACTCTTAACCCGTTTGGCATAGTATAATCAACCAACTCTGGCATATAGTTGGCAATATCAAGGCGATCGGTGGCAGAAATTGAAGGGAGTTCTGTCCAAATCAGCGTTAATAGCAATGCTGATAAGAACCATGAAATGTATTTTTTGATACTTGTCATATTTATTAAGAGTGATTGCTAATGATTTATAGTTCAACAATTTAACATTAGATAGCTATTTTTTATACCAGTCTATTTCCTAGTAAGTGAAGTGTATGCAAACTGCGAGCTTCCATAGAATTTGCATTCGATCGAGATCCCTTAGCTCTGGATTTATCTGTCGTTAAAAATAAAAAATTATAATTTTTACAAAAAACCTAAGCCTAAAATCGAATACTTCCCGCTCGGCAATCTCTCAACCAAAGTTCGATCGCTTGTGCAACTACCCCGTTGCTACTTTCTCGCGGCGCAGTAGGCGGACTGCCCCCCGGATAAGGCCCAGTCATAGAATACATCATTGCTAATCGCCAACCACGATCGCTTTTAGTTAAAAATAACCAATGATAATCCTGTATTTGTATGGCTTTCGTTGTGGTATATCGTCGTTGTAAAGTAGTGAAGAAAATTTGTTGAATATTATCTTTTACTTCCGATGTGGTTGGACTATATACGCCCGGGCCAAGCGTGAGCGGTGCTAACTCAGCCCTACCCGCTACAATAAAGTAACCATACACTTCAACGCTGCTGTTTCTTACTCTGGCACGTTGGGTTACGCGGTTAGCGTAGCTGGGCAAATCTCTTAATAAAATATTAGTTAAAGTTTCTACATCGTTAGGGCAAGAAAAAGTTTCTTTACTATTAGCTGAATATTGAGTTAATAACAAAATTAAAAGCCAAAACCCAGTCGTTAAAATGTAGTTTTTGACGATTGACCTTTGGCTTCTAATTCCTAACTTCATGAAACATCTGCTATTTCATCGCAAATTTTGGCAAAAGCGGCAACTGGGTCAGGTGCAGCAGTGATGGGACGACCGATCACTAAGTAATCTGCACCTGCTTTAATCGCTTCGCTGGGGGTGAGAGTTCGGCTTTGATCGCCTGTTTCCGACCATTTGGGGCGCACTCCCGGACAAACTAGCAAAAAGTCGTCTCCACAAGTTTCCCGCAGTTGAGACACTTCTTGAGGGGAACAAACTGCCCCATCTAAACCGGATTCTTTGGCTAGCAACGCCATTTCTAAGGCATATTCCGGCAATTCCAGAGGAATTTTTAAATCGAAGGCTAATTCTCGCGAATTCAAACTAGTTAATACGGTAATCGCGATTAAGTTCGGAATTGTTGAGTTATCGCGCTCTGCCGCACCTGCATCCAAAGCAATTTTAGCTGCCTGTAGTGCTTTTCTTCCCGCCGTCGCATGGATGGTGACCAAATCAACTCCATACCTACCTGCGGCGCGACAAGCACCGGCAACTGTGTTGGGAATATCGTGAAATTTGAGGTCGAGGAAAATTCCCTTTTGCCTTTGTTTTAGTTGGGTAATAATTCCCGCACCCGTACTGACAAAAAGTTCTAAGCCTACTTTCCAGAATTCTACTTGGGGGAGTTTCTCGATCAGCGCGATCGCATCTTCCTCAGTCGGAACATCTAGGGGAACAATTATTTTGTTACTTGTCATTTGTCATCGGTGATTGGTCATTGGTTGATTTTGCGATCGCTAATTCCCGCTCCAAACCTAATTATCGATCTACTTCTGCGTTCCAACCAAGCGGACAAACTTATTTTTGCCCAGTTGCAACACTTTGCCATCTAATTCCGATGGCGACTCAAAACTTAGATTCACATCCGTTACCTGTTCCCCATCCATTCGCACGCCTCCCCCTTGAATTTGCTTTCGCGCCTCCGAACTACTCTTACATAGTCCGCTAGCACTGACAATATAGAAAAATTTAGCCGGAAAATTTACATCAGTCAGGGAAAACTCCGGTACGGTATCGGCTTTCGTCGTTTTTCCACCTACTAAATTCCCAGCATCAATTTGAGCTTTTTCGGCAGCTTCCTCACCGTGATATTGAGAAACAATATCCAAAGCCAGCAGTTTTTGTCTCTCTCTGGGATTTTCTGGCAACTCATCTAAAGAGCGATTCGTCAACAATTCAAAATACTCTTTGACTAAATTATCCGGCGTTTTTTCCAGCTTTGAGTACATAGTCAGCGGATCTTCCCTTAAACCTACGTAATTACCCAAAGATTTCGACATTTTCTGCACCCCATCCGTACCGATCAAAATCGGCATCAGCATTCCAAACTGAGGTGCTTGTCCGAAATGTCTTTGCAAATCTCTACCCACAGCGAGATTAAATTTTTGATCGGTTCCCCCCAACTCCACATCTGCTTGAATTGCCACCGAATCGTAACCCTGCATCAACGGATAAAGAAACTCGTGCAGGTAAATCGGATTTTCTTTTTCAAAGCGAAGTGCAAATCCCTCCTTCGCCAGCATTTGTCCCACGGTCATCGTAGACAGCAAATCTAAAATTTTCCCTAAATCCAGTCCAGACAACCATTCCGAGTTATAGCGAACTTCCAAGCGTCCCGGAGTGTCAAAATCTAAAATCGGGCGCACTTGATCCAAATAACTCTGAGCATTTTGTGCCACTTCCTCAGCAGTTAACTGTCGTCGGACTTCCGACTTACCGCTCGGATCGCCGATGCGAGCGGTAAAATCACCGATAATTAGGACAGCTGTATGACCGGCATCCTGAAACGCCCGTAATTTTCGGACTGGGATACTATGACCTAAGTGGATCTCGGCACCTGTAGGGTCAATACCTAATTTCACCCGCAGAGGTCGGTCTGTCTTTGCTAATCTTTGTCGCAAATTCTCATGAGGATTTTCCGAATCAGTCACGTTGGGAAAAATTTCTGTCACGCCTCGGTACAAACGGGCGAGATTTTCGGTAATATTAGGCGGTTGATGGGAGGCCATACTTTGCCAATGTCAGGTTTAACTCGCTAAATTTACTATCAGTCGTGCGCTGTTGGTTTTCGATCCTCATTGGTGTACGGGTAACAAATAAATCGTTTTACCTACCAAGGAGAGTTGACATTACAAATGCTGAACAGCCAGACTACTATAACTAAAAAAGCTGCCAGAATCTCATGGTAATTCAAGCAAATTTATTAAATGGCGATCGCTACATCTCTTTCCAGTGGAAGATGAATCTATTTGATAAGTTATATAACTGGATAGAGACGGCGAATTTTCCGATCTTCTGGAGGAAAAATCTGTCGATCGAACTCTCAAGCCTTTATTTCAGTAGTTAACTGTACCCTTGAGAATCTTCCTGTCGTCATCATAAATATTTGGAATATAACAATCAAAGGACTTACCCAGTCGCCCCTTCTCTTGTTGCTGTCACTTTTTTAAGGAAGTCAAATCGCCGTGTCGTCTAACACACTCCGACAAAAGCCATCCGGCACCATCGCACCTGGTTATAATTTCGTTCACACGGTTGCTAAGGTAACTGGCGGAACTCTTCTCGGCTTTACCATGCTAACCAGTTCTATTGTAGCTGGGTCACTGGTCGGCCTAGCGATTAGCTTCCGAAACCTGCCAGATGTGAGATCTCTGCGTAACTACGTTCCTTCGGAAACAACTCACGTCTACGATATTAAAGGCAAACTGCTAGCTAGCATCCACGGCGAAGCTAATCGAGAAGTCGTTCCCCTCAATAAAATTTCTCCCGAATTAAAGCGTGCAGTACTAGCTATTGAAGATAGCCATTTCTACTTCCACCACGGTATTAACCCCAGCAGTGTCGGTCGCGCCGTGAGAGCGAACTGGGAAAAAGGTACCGTTGTAGAAGGCGGTTCGACTGTCACCATGCAGTTGGTGAAAAATATATTTTTGTCTCATAAACGTGCTTTTAGCCGAAAAGTAGCAGAAGCAGTAATGGCCATTCGGCTAGAGCAAATCGTAGAAAAAGACCAGATTTTGGAACTCTACCTGAATCAAGTCTACTGGGGACATAACAACTATGGGGTACAAACTGCTGCCCAAAGCTATTTTGGTAAAAATGCTTCTGATTTAAACCTCGCAGAAGGGGCAATGATGGCGGGTCTAATTCAAGCACCCGAAGATTACAGCCCCTTTACTAATTACAAGTTATCCAAACAACGGCAAGCACAAGTTTTAGCTCGGATGAGAGAGCTAAATTGGATTACGCCTCAAGAAGAAGAAGCTGCTCGCAAACAACCTTTAAAACTAAATAAACCTACTTCGTTTAGCGGCAGTATACTGCCCTACGTTACGGATGCCGTTTCTCAGGAATTGATTCAGCGCTTCGGGCGGGATGCGGTGCAAAAAGGTGGAATGCGAGTGCAAACTACGATCGATCTCCAATTCCAGCGTATGGCAGAAGATTTCATCGCTAACGAGCATAGAAGATTGCAACGGCGAGGACTGTGGGGTACGGAACTGGCGTTAGCAGCCGTCGATCCCCGCACTCATTTCGTCAAAGCAATGGTAGGCGGCTCTGACTACGAAATGAGCCAATTTAACCGCGCAACTCAGTCTCGACGCCAGCCCGGTTCGGCTTTTAAACCTTTTGTTTACTATACGGCTTTTGCTACGGGTAAATATTCTCCCGAATCGATAGTTTACGATACTCCAGTTCGCTATCGGGATGGTAGAAACGGTTATGCACCTAGAAACTACGATGGTTCGTTCTCTGGGCCAATGAGTATTCGTCAGGCTCTCGCCGTATCGCGGAACGTTCCGGCTGTAAAAATGGGACGGGCTGTAGGCTTAGATAAGGTGATCGAGGTTTGCCGTATTCTCGGTATTAAGAGTCCGATGGAACCGGTCACTTCTTTACCTCTGGGCGCGATCGGTCTATCGCCGATGGAAATGGCGAGCGCTTATGCTACCTTCGCTAATAATGGTTGGCAGTCCGATACTACTTTGATCGTGCAAGTCACGGATTCACAAGGCAACGTTTTATTAGATAACACGCCGAAACCCAAGTTAGTTCTCGATCCTTGGGCATCTGCTTCTATCAGTAGCACGATGCAGTCCGTAATTAATTCGGGAACCGCTAAAAATGCCAGCATCGGTCGCCCTGCTGCTGGTAAAACCGGTACGACTTCATCTGAAAGAGATGTGTGGTTCGTAGGTTTTGTACCCCAATTATCCGTAGCGGTTTGGATCGGTAGAGATGATAATAGGCGTTTGGCTAGTGGGGTAACGGGCGGTCAGTATGCCGCTCCCATTTGGCGCAATTTTATGCTGAAAGCTTTGAAGGGCGAACCTGTGGAATACTTCACTCCTGCGTCCAAGTTTAAGCGCCCTCGCCGTTCCTGATCTGGAGTTGCCGATCGATGTGGAAATTTAAAGCCCCCATCATACCTGCAAGGGTTGATGGCGGGCTGTTTACGGTTGCTTATCCAATTCAGTCTTCATCCGTTCTAAGGTTAGTTGCATTTGGTCAAACATTTGCTGGGGTGTCATTCCAAATTGACCAAGCTGGGTCTTTAGTTGCTGCATGGTCATTTGAGCCATGAAGTCTTCTGAAAGCTCGAAGCGTTTCATAAAAATACGATAGCGCTCCATAATGGCTTCCCACTGTTCGATGAACAGCTTTTTGCCTTCTCGGTCAAATTTGCCGTAGTTACTGCCTAG
>CAZJJR010000145.1:0-2408 GCA_964546365.1 uncultured bacterium
TGTTCAACAGCTTGAATCAGCGATCGGTCATTGGTCATTGGTCATTAGTCATTGGTCATTGGCTGTAGACTTGTTGCAAAAGTAGTAGTTTTTGATTTTTCACTGCAATTTTTGCAAGTTGTCTATTGATGAATTTATCGCCAATAACTAATCACAAATCACGAATGACAAATAACTACAAGAGAGTATCCATTAAGTTCATCACTCTAATGGCTCCCTCGTTTAAAGTATCCGTTTCTGAGGGTTCGAGTTGATGTTCGAGCAAGCCTTTGAGGGCAATTAGTTTAAAGCTGTTTTCTGCTGCCGACTGCGCGATCGCTTCTGCGGCGGGTAGATAACCAATCGCACCCAAGTCAGATAATGCAACTCGGCGCAGTTGAATATCTTTGCCCGACAAAGCTTGTACGAGCTTGTCTCCATATGTTGAATCTTTTGTCAACTGGTACATAGCTCTGGTGGCGGAGTATCGCACTCGTTCTACGGAGTGTTCTAAAAAGGGTTGAATCAAAGGAACTGCTTCTTTTGCAGCCAGCAATCCCAGTGCTTCGATTGCCGCTTCATAGGGTTGTGCTAAGTGGGGCTGTCCCGGTACTTGCACCGCTGCTTCTACTCCACCGGATAGCAGCTGCATCAACACTGGAATGCAAGTTGGGTCTGCCAACATCCCCAGCGATTGAGCAGCTGCTTCTCGCACGTAATAGTCGGAGCATTCCAAACACTTTATCAGGCTGGGTACAGCACGCCGATCTCCGATTTTTCCCAAAGCCCTAGCAGCATTGCGCCGTAGGGGATATCCTCCTAACTCTGTGCGATCGGCTTCATCTTCTAAAGCGGCGATCAGAGTGTCTACTGCGGCTTGAGTTTTGACTTGGAATTTACCTAGCCACCAAGCGGCATAGTAGCGGAGGCTTAAATCTTCGTGAGTTAAATTGGCGATCGCTTGCTCTACCGTTAGCGACGGGGAATTGGCTTCGCCATATGCCTCAGGATTGGGCTCCTGCATGAATCTAGTAAAAAATCCCCTTGACTATTTTTCTGATTTGGCAGCTTTTGCTGGTTTAGCAGGTGCGGCTGCTTCTTCAGCAGACATCGACTGGATGTTGACGATTTTGCCGCCAAGACGGGTAATCCGCCGCATTTCTTCGTTCATGCGGCTGTATGGCACGGTGATAAACACGCTACCACTACGACGGATGGCGTAGTTATTTTTGTCGTTTTCTTCGTTTTGGCGCAAGCCAACTACTTCGTAACGAAAAACACGGCTACCAGAGGGGGTATTGGCAGCGCTTCCAATGGCGGTTTGACCAAGCATTGTTTTTGATACCTCCTGTAATGAAAATTTCAGATTTCAAATTTCCGACTTTAGATTTGATTGGCAATCCAAAATCTAAAATCTAAAATCTAAAATGCTATGCGGGGGTGACGCTGATGATTTTGCCGCCACTGCGGAGAATTTGCTGCATTTTGTTAGACAGGTTTTCGTAAGGCACTAGGAAAGCGGTGCTGCTGCGACGCACACCGGGATATCCAGGCTGACGAATACCAGCTACTTCGATGCGGTAAACGCGACCGCTTTCTCCATAGGAACCGCCCAAGCAGTTACGAGGAGCAACATCGCTGCTAGCGCGGTAGTAAGACCAGTTGCTAGCACCGGAAGGCTCGACTACACTGCTGGGTAGATTGCGAGCTAAATCGCGAGCAAGACGAGTATTGTTGCCTTCTGCTTGAGAGCGATCGCTATTGGCATAACCACGGTACAAGCGGAAGATCCGATTGAAGCCTACGCTTCTTTGGCCTGCTTGATATTCAAAACCGCGATAGTAAGGTACGATATTGTCGCCGAAATTTGCTTGATATTCCAACGAATCGATGTAGGAATCTATTTCAGCGTCGTAACCTTTGTTTTCGTACAAATCGAGGTGGTAAACCACTTCCGATTCGTCATATGGAGCGCGTCCCAGTAGATGCTTATAATTAAGTTCAATCAACCGGGTTTGGAAACTGTTGTAGAAAAACTTGGTTTTGTATAGCTCTGATTTAGCTACGGCGCGAACGAATTCTTTGACGGTCAGATTGCCATCTCGCAACAAAGATTCGGCGCTGACAAGCCGTTCGGATGCCATGATGTAGTCGTTACCGAGAACTTGGCGGTATACCGCACGAATTACGTTCTCGATTTCTTCTTTACTGGCATATGGCCGTAGTTCAACTTTTGGTGTTTCGCTAAAAGCCGAAGTTCCCAATCGGGAAGCTGCTGCTGTGATCGCCACTTTGAAATCCTCCCAACAATGGTACGAAGCTACTTTTAGATACAACAATGCCCGGAGAGATAAGCAACTGCTAGTCTTTTTGAACCAGCACCTGCATACCCTTCCGGGCGATCGCGATCGATTAGCTCAGGGCGTTGA
>CAZJJR010000145.1:2427-14834 GCA_964546365.1 uncultured bacterium
GTCGATGTAGGTGTTAGCTTCGTTAGCAGCTTGACCGCTCAAACCGTGGTTAGCTTTGACGTACTTGAGGGCTTCAACGTACCAGCTAGGAGACAAATCGAAAGCGCTGTTGATTTCGCTCAAACCAGCGATCAGGTATTCGTCCATTGGACCTGTACCACCAGCAACTAAGCAGTAGGTAACCATCCGCAGGTAGTAACCGATGTCGCGAGCGCACTTGGACTTGCCTTCCGAAGTGGAGGCATAGTTAGCGCCTTGCATTTGGGTGGTGTAAGGGAACTTTTGATACACAGCTTGTGCTGCGCCATCAATCAACTTTTGAGCGTTGTTGGTGAGAGCGCGAGCAGCTTCCATGCTAGCGGTAGCACGCTCTAAACGGCCACGAACGCTTTGCAGTTCGGTGTTGCTCAGGAAACGGCCTTGGGTATCGGCTGCGGCGATCGCTTCAGTGATAGGGGTCTTCATGTTTTCGGTATCTCCGGATCTCTAAAGTTTGCTAACTAAATTTTGCGAAAAATCGCAGGTAGAGTAGCTTCTCTTTGAAACTATCCCTACAGGCTACTAAAGGCAGTTATTAAGCAACAGCAGCAGCAGCGCGATCGAAGTAGCTAGCTACTTCAGAAATCAAAGAACTGCAATCACCTTGGGTAATGCCTTGAGGATCGTTAGCGATCGCAATAGCTGCTTCCTTCATCTTGGAAACGCCAACAGCTACGGAAGAACCGGGAGTACCCAGAGCTTGATAAGTTTCGCGCAGGCCATTCAAGCAACGGTCATCCAGAACGCTGGAGTCACCAGCCAGGATAGCGTAGGTAACGTAGCGGAGGATGATTTCCATGTCGCGCAAGCAAGCAGCCATGCGACGGTTGGTATAAGCGTTACCGCCAGGAGCAATCAGCTGAGGCTGTTCTGCGAACAGAGCGCGAGCAGCGTTGGTAACGATGGTGGAAGCGTTGCTGGTGATGCGGTTAACAACGTCCAGACGCTTGTTTCCATCACGTACCAGTGAGGTCAAAGCATCCAACTGAGCAGAGCTCAGAAATTCACCTTTGGCATCTGCCTGAGAAACAACCTTGGCGAATGCGTCTAACATGAACTCAATCTCCTAATTTTTTGGTTGAGTGCGGTTTTGTTTAAAACAGGTATCTCGGTTCAGCCAACTCAAACTGTTGAATCAGCCTAGCAGGTTTCACACAGACAGCTACTCAAAGCTCTTTTTGTAGCTACTGCTCCTTCCCATTGTTCCAGATAAAGGAACTTTTGTTAAAGGGAAGGTGAGAAATCTGAGAAAGTTTGGCGCTTTTATGAGAAACGGGCAAACTTGCTTAACCAGTTTATCTGGCTTTGATTGACTGCCTGTGAGTCCCTTCAGGTTATTTTTATACACCGATGTAAGAGCTTTGTTTATTACGAATTATTAATTTAGCTCAAATACTACAAACTAAGGCATCAAATCCTTTATATATAAGGCTTGCAGAGCTTAACATCAGACTTTTTTTGTTACAAAACTTAAGGTATTTATACTTAAAACAATCTCGTTCGGCTAGTTTAATTATTTCTTAAGAAAGTATTTAAATTAGCTTTTAACTTGATTTACAAGCTTTCGAGCGGGTTTTAGCAGGTAGCTTTTGTATGTAGAGATGTAAAGAAATGTTTGATGAAGATATGTAACTAACTAAAAGAATTTGGTTGGGCCACTCGCCGACGCAGTACTTCTAGGAGAGTAATCAAGTGAGACGGCAGAGGTGCAGTAGCTTTTATCATCTGTCTGGAGATAGGATGTTGCAAAGTAAGTTGCCAAGCATGGAGTGCCTGACCCGGTAGGTTGACCCCGACATCTCGCCCCGAACTGTAAACCGGGTCACCGACGATGGGATGACCCATATGCAAACTATGAACGCGGATTTGATGAGTACGTCCCGTTTCTAGTTGGAAGTGGATTAGGGTGTAGTTACCCAAGCGTTCTTTGACCTGCCAGTGAGTGACAGCAGAACGTCCCCCTTTTTCTTCTGGGACAACGGCCATTTTTTTGCGATCGACCGGATGGCGACCGATCGGTTGGTTAATTGTCCCGCTTTCAGTTTTCGGGGAACCGTAAACTACACCCAGGTATTCCCGGCGGGCGGTTTTTGCTTTCAGTTGCGCTTGCAAGTCTTGATAAGCTTGGTCGGTTTTGGCCACCACCATTGCCCCGGTAGTATCTTTGTCCAAACGGTGGACGATTCCGGGACGCTGTACGCCACCGATTTCCGCTAGGGGACAATGGGCCAACAAAGCATTGACTAGAGTACCGGCTTCGTGTCCCGCAGCGGGATGAACTACTAATCCAGCAGGTTTGTTAATAATTAGCAAATGATCATCTTCGTAAAGAATATCGAGGGGAATTTCTTCTGCTTGAATTTCGCTAACTTCTGCGTTGGGGATGGTGATGTGAATGTTTTCTCCTGCTTTAACGATGCGATTTTTGCTAGGGCAAATTTCGCCATTTATTTTCACCCATCCTTGTTCGATCAGTTTTTGAATGCGAGAACGGGAAAGATCGGTTAGTTTACTAGATAACCAGCGGTCTAGGCGATCGATCTGGTTTTCTTTGAGGAAGTCGTTAGTTTCGGTAACTGCAAGGTCAATTTCGGCGTGAGAAATGGTAGTTGCTTGAATTCGACATTTTCTATTTTACGGATTTTTTTTACCGCAGATATCCACAGATGCACGCAGATGAACGCAGATAATATATATCTGCATTTTTTGCGGATAAACGATCTTCCTTGTTTGTAGTGAGGACTTTAGTCCTCTCACTGTCTAAGCTAAGGACTAAAGTCCTTACTACAAACGATATTTATGCGATCGCGTATTTATTCTCGATCGCGTTGCAAAATTTTCCAACTTAACCACCCGGTTAATAAACCTAAACCAAGACTGAATAAGAGAATTACAATTAAATTAGAAAGTGGTTCGGCAATTGGTAATTTTCTATCTACTTTAATCGGGTAAAATTGGCTGAAGTCTTTGATTAAAGCAGAAGATGCTGAGGCGGCGGCAGATGCTGTCCCTACTCCGATACCTGCGGCAGCAACTAAGCTTTCAATTCTGCGATCGCTTTCTGCTTGCTCGATTTCTACCATTCCTTTAATGGTGTCGCGCAAGCCAGCTAAAATTTGCAAACCAGATTTGAAACTACTATAATCTTGGTGAATTTGTTTTTGATACTGTTGGGTAACAACTTCGTTTAACTCTTCTAAAAATTTCAGGTTAGTTTCCCCTACTTGACTGGCACGAGTAGAAATATTACTTACCCAAGTTCGGTAATTGTATAAATTCACTTCCAGCGATTGATTCAGAGTTTCTAATTGTTCCAATTCAATGATATAATTAGAAAAACTAGCCAAGTTTTTCTTTAAAGTCGCCAAATCTAACTTAGACTGATTAAGCGCTTCAATTGTCTCGTTTAACAGAGATAATTGCCTTTGCAATTTTTCACTGTAAATCCGGCTCTGATTATAAGCCCAAAGGATCTTGTGACGACAGGATAACAAATTAATCCAATAATCATAAAATCGGCTTGCTTCATCCATAACTTTTTGATTGGGATAGATGATGATGAGGATAGTATTTCTTTCTTCTTCATCTTCTTCGATACTCTTCCAATCAGGGGAAGACTGCCAAACCTCAAAAATATCAGCGCCCAAAAATTTACCTGGATGAACTTTGGCATCTTGCCATTCTTTCCCGGTAAAATAATAATAACTTGCAGCAGCAATTTCTTGGGGGTTAGCAGATGAATCTGGTAAATAACCGGAAATCATCCAAGTTTTGCCTAAGTCACCTTTTCGGTCAGAAATTACTTCTTTAAGTTCTGGAAAGCAACGAACTCCTATAGGCTTCTGCTTTTCTTCTACACAAATATCCAGCAATAAGCCGTAAGTATCGTTTAACAAAACCGGATAATAATAACCGCCTATTTTAAATCCTTTCATTTGAGCAACTTTCAAGGGATAAGTCTTTTTACCTTGAGAGAGTTCTAATAGACGGGTGAATTCCGGGTTTCTCGTTCTTGACTCCGTTTCCAAATCAACCTTGATTTCAGAAGGCAAATTAGTCCAGAATACATGGTGATTTGCTAATATTTTTTGATTGCTTTCACCCAAACCTTCTTTTAGATGAAAAAGAAACAAGTTCAGACTGGGATAGCAAAGATATTGTGCTAGTTTCATTAGTGATGGCCAAATAATTATTTTGCGAAAATCATATCTTTTTTTTCTTCATCTTGCTCAATTGCTACACGGATGGAAGTTAATGCGGCAATTCGATGAAACGACGTAGCTTATTTTGTAGAATAATTCCATTTGAAAAATTTTTACCATCTTTGATTTCTCCCGCTTTTTAGCGTTATAACGACTAGTTAAATCGTCTTGCTTCCATCGTTTTAGCCAATCTTCAAAATTTTGCAATTGCCGATAGACAGGTATACGGTTACCTGGGGTATTCTGGATTAAAATAATCTGAGAAAAGGAAGGTAGCAGGTAAAGTTTGTTCATAAACGTTTTCTAGCAACCAGCGCAGACCAAAATTTTTTCGCTTTTCGGCTAATTCTAAAGCAGCAAGACAGTTTCCGGATAAGGCTTGTGAACTTACCCATAGTCCGGTAGCGGGTAAGTGTAGGCAAACTGAGTTCACTCGCTGTCGCTTCTTGTTTTTGCGAGAAGTTGCCACAGTTTTTTCAGCCAGCGCCAGATTGTTCCGAACATCTGCCGCACCCAACAGGGAATTTTGTGATTAATTTTACCTTATTATGTCGATCGTTTAGGGATTTTTAATGGTTTTTCAAGCTTAAACGGTTATTTAATTCCCCTATTCTATACTAGATAGCTGGGTGAAAATCTCATCAATTATATTTGGCAACAGTTCTTTTAAATAGCAATAATATAAACAAAAAACTTACTTTTTTAACAATCTTTGCTTACCAAAATAGTAAATTTGACAGAGAGCAGAGCTATTAGCCTTCGTCTTTTACTTCTACTAAGATTACTTTGGAAGAAATGAAAATATCTAATCCCATACAAATGACCCCAGATAAAACGAGAATCATTCCACTGATAAACAAGTAAATCGGTATTCCAGCAATTAATGAATGAGATATAAAGAAATTAACTCCAATGGTGAAAGAAGTTAAGACAAAACAAAATACGGCGACGATATGGCACATAATCGCGTTGCGAACGTACCAAGTAGCTTGTAAAAGAGCGTTAACTTGGGTGTTAATGTGGAACAATCGGTCATTTTCGGCTTTCTTGAGTTCGCCTTCTTCTCTTAATTGATAATGCAGGTGTCTTTTTTCTTCATTCAATAACCTAATTCTGGTTAAAAGTGCTATATATCTGTTACTTAACCCTAAAAAAAATAAGGCACAGGAGGAAATCATTACCGCCGGCGCCAAGATTGCTTGAATTGCTTGAGTGGAAGTTATCGCACTGGCATTCATCATAAATAATTTGTTTCTAGGGACGACAACCTGATAGGATACTGTGCAAGTTTACTACAGCACCAATCACGGCGATCGCAGGTGCGCCAAACTGAGCTTTTTCTACCTGTTCTACTATGGTTCCCAAATTACCGATTAATTCTTCTTGTTCCGGACGAGTACCCCATCGCACTAAACCTACTGGGGTATCGTTACCCAATCCAGCTAATTGTAACTGTTCGACAATATAAGGCAAGTTGTGTACGCCCATATAAATTACAATAGTTTCCGAACCGTGGGCGATCGCATTCCAATTTACCGCAGGTCGATACTTACCCGCCGATTCGTGACCGGTGACAAAAGTTACCGAGGAACTGTAATTGCGATGAGTTAAGGGAATTCCCGCATAAGCAGGTGCAGCAATCCCAGAAGTCACTCCTGGTACTACTTCCACCGACACCCCTGCATTCACCAAATCCTCCATTTCCTCGCCACCGCGACCGAATACGAAGGGGTCACCGCCTTTCAAACGCACTACGATAGCTGCGGTTTGCGCCTTCTCAATTAACAGCTTAGTCGTTTCATCCTGAATCAACGAGTGACGACCCCGACGCTTACCCGCATCAATCTTTTCCGCTACCGGATTGATCATGTTCAGAATTTGCGGACTTACCAGCGCGTCGTAAATCACCACATCCGCACATTCCAACAAAGTCTTCCCTTTGAGCGTCATCAAACCGGGATCTCCCGGCCCTGCACCCACCAAGTATACCTTACCCAAACTTTTCTTCCTCTCTTCCTGCGCGTCCTTCGTGTCTTCGCGGTTCATTTAGCCAAATCCAAAATTAAATCAGTTAACTCAACACTTGCTCCCAACGGTTTTGCCAGATAGAAATTAACAGCAGGGAACTCCTGACTAATTTCCATTACCGATCGCGCGATCGCATCAGTAATTCCACCAGCAAACAAAAAATAAGGTAAAATCCCGATCTGGCGATAACCTGCCATTAGCAACGCCTTCACTTGAAACTCCAACTTGGGATGCACCGACCAAAACGCGGGAAACGCACCCAGATGTGCAGCTAAAGCTTCCACAGGCTGATTCCCACCTTGTCGGCGGCTACCGTGAGACAACAAAATCCAAGCATCCCCGTCAAAATCAGCCATCTGCTTGGCGAACAATTCCCTCATTCCTGAGTGAGTACCCAAATGAGGACGTATCTCAATCTTCAACTCTTTCCCAAAAGTTCGTTGTGCGATTGCCACTTCTCCAGGGATATCCTCCATCACGTGAACCCCTGGCAAAAGAAACAACGGCAGCACTTCCAGGCGATTTAACCCAGATGCTAGCGCTGTTTTGCCAAATTTTTCGATTTGGCGGTGCAATGGCTCTGGAGCCAATTCTAAGCAGGCTGTGGCTACTAGGGGTTTGTAAGCGGTAGCAATTGCGATCGCGCTTGGGTGGGCCACTGGCAAAGCGCCCACTTTAGTTACTCCCAATAGCTGAGATTGATAATTTTCCAGCTTTTGGCAGAGGAATTGCGCTAACTTTTCAACCTCTCGTTGAGGACGAGGGTCACTGCTACCGTGAGATACGAGTAAATAAGCAGAAGTTAATTTCAACAGAGTGTCTGAATATATGAGCTTGCAATAGCTTTATAACAAGATATCGTTTTAAAAGAAATATTTTTGTATCAAGTGTTTCTAAGTTAGCATCTTTCATCTCTATTTTAATAAAAAAAAAGCCTTTACGAAGTAAAAGCTCCTGGATTATGACTATAGCTATCTTGTTGTTGGAAAAACCAAAAATTAGCGCTTAACTGATGGATCGGCGATATACTTAAAAGTCGGTTCTGAATTCCAAGGACCGCGATCGTCATTCCCTTCTGGCGATAAGTTAAAATAAAGATCCACAGTTTCGTCTGGTTGGATATTGCCAAAGAAAGGATCGGTTAATTTACCCAAAGAATCCAGAGCTTTCATAAACATCTGGGTATGGGAAATTTCACGAGTTAATAAGAATACTAAAGCATCTTTAGTACCTGCATCTGGTGCTAGCTTAATTAACTCTTCGTAAGTCTGACGCGCACCTGCTTCTGCACCGATATCTGCACGCAAATCGCGGACTATATCGCCGCCTTCATTAAGATATTTAGCCGACCAAGCAGCGCCTTGACTATCTAAAAAATGGGGCCCTACACCCCGAATGGCAAACAAAGTACTCTTGTAAGCTTCGGTTTGGTCAACGTTTTTAGTATGTTGTTCGATCATGCGACCGACTACTTCTAAATGGCTGAATTCTTCAATGGCGATATCTTGTAGCATATCGCGAATACCAGCGTGTTCGCAGTGAAACGATTGTACCCAATATTGAAGAGCAGCAGTAAGTTCACCTGTAGCGCCACCAAATTGTTCTAACAATAATTGAGCAAACCGAGGATTTGGCTCAGCTACGTTTACTGAGTGCATCGTTTCTTTTTTATGGAAGAACATTATGTGATACTCCTACTCGATTCTTGAATCAAAAAAGCCCTGCGAACAGTCATTTACAGGACTGAAAATTTATGATTTGTTTTCTACTTAAAAGCTTATAATCGTGGCCAATGACTATCCTGCCTCTGAGGGCATAATCGAGAAGCCGAGATATTTCTACCTTGAGTATGGGGATGGAAAGATGGTTCGTAGTGAGGACTTCAGTCCTCATGGTCTCAAAGGACTAAAGTCCTTACTACGAACATAAAAATTAGGGTGAGTATTACTCACCCTAATGGACATTTGCACTAATGAATTGAGAAATTAATTGTTAGCTTGAACAAAGCCAAGAGTTAAGCTATCGTGGGCTAAGAAGTGAGCTAGATGGAATGCTCTATCTTCGGTTTCTAACAAGATTTTTTCGTAAAGGTAACGAGTAGCGCGATCGCCTAAGCTTTCTGCTTGTGATGCTTGAGAGCGGATCAGCTTGATTATAGCTTGTTCTGCTTCCAAATCGTGTTGCACCATTTGTCTGCAACTAAAAACTCCGTCCGGTTCGGGAGTGAAGCAGCACAATTCGGCCAATTTAGTAAAACTAGCTACCGGAACGCCTCCTAGTCCGTTCAAGCGTTCGCCAATTTCATGCACGTATCCCTGGACTTTTTCGTAGCTATCGGCAAAAAATTCGTGCAGTGAGTAAAATTCGGCACCTTCAACTACAAAATGATGTTTTTGATATTGCAGGTATAGCGCCTGGAAACTAGCAAGCGCAATGTTAAAGCCTTCGCAGACAGGTGTAGTAACAGATGTATCTAACAATATCGGATTGTCATACACCCGATCGGCAGTGCGTAATAAACCTTGAGCTTGGGTCATGATTTTCCTCTCTTTCTTTCAGGAGAATCGCTTGCTGTTACTGTAAATTTATTCACTATTAGGTTTTCAGTCAACCTACCATTTTCAAGCTAATAATATTAATTCTCAATAACTTAGATGATGCTGGCTTACGAAGTTATCAAGGCATGACAATTTTCAATACGGGATCGCACATTTTAAATCGGAATGGCTTACTAAAAGGTATTTTTATCAGGGTAATACTACTTCCGAAAGAAAAAAATAAATGAACTATAAATGACTAGGATTTTCAACAGTTGCTTATAATGCGTAACAAAATTAAATTCATATTAAGAAAAAATGTATATTTAGGTTATCTTTCCTACAGTGGGACATTTTAGTTAAGATAAAATCCATGAGGAAAAACCTTCTCAATTCTGACTCCAGGCTCGGAGAATTCTGATTGCCGACTCCTAAATTTGACATTTATCTAACTTAGATGCCATCACCGCTGCGTGTCGCCACCACTGATAGCCGCCTGCCCAGTTACGGGAGGGAAGATGCCCGATCGGTGCAGATAAATTAAACTTTAAATAGGGGGTGCGAGCTTCTTGAGGTGGCCAGCCAACTTGCAAGCAAAATTGACCGTAATCTTGTTCCACGCTTTCAAAAATCTGCTTCTGCACGCTGAAACCAAACCGACTTTTACTATATTTAACCCATAGTTGGTTTATTATCTCTAAATCTTCACAAGGTAATTTATCGATATCACTAGTTTGGATATAACTACTAGGTGATTTGTTGAGTGTTTCGCACATCACAGACCAAGTTTCTTTATCTGCCTGTTCCCACTTCCCAGATGCGAGTAAATAATCTAAGTTAGTGTAGTCAATTCCCGTTTCCGATACAATCTTTCCGCTGAGTGGTTTACCAGCTTGGGGATTGAACAATTTGGTAAAAAAGTTAATTGGGGAATTATCGGGAGTAGGTTTATTTGGTTGAGTTTGGAGACGGGGAGGTAAAGCAGGTTGGTGAATTGCTTGCAGAACTTCACCAGCAGATTGGTAACGCTGACTGACACTAGTTTTGAGTAATTTATCTAAAATACGAGCAAGGCGATCGCTAACTTGTTTATCATTAGTTATAAAATCTCGCCAAGCCCAACGATTGTTCATCGCATCGTACATTTGTAAAGGAGGAACCCCCGTTAGCAACTCCACGCAAGTAACTCCCAAACTGTACAGGTCGCTAGCGGGTAAAGCTTTTCCCTTCGTTTGTTCCGGTGGCATATATTCGGGACTACCCACCGCCGTACCAGTTTTAAATAAAGCACTATCGGTCAGTTGTTTGGCAACGCCAAAATCGATTAAAACTAAGTTAGCCTTTTCCCCTACTGAGACGGATTTTTGCTTTTCTGGTAACTGTGACGGCGCAGTGGCGGGAGTACGGCGGCGCATGATGTTGGCAGGTTTGATATCTCTGTGTAATACTTTGCGATCGTGTACGAATTTCAGTACGGGTAATAAATCTCGCAACACATCCCAAATCTCATCTTCGTTATAAGAGATTTTTTGTTTCAACTCCTGGCTTAAAGTTTGCCCGTTAATAAATTCCTGTACGAGATAAAGCCGTTTTTGTTGTTCAAAATGAGCAAATAAAGCTGGAATTTGGGGATGATTGCCTAATTCTTGGAGTCGCACGGCTTCTTGATTAAATAATTCAGTAGCTTTTTTAACAATCAAGGTGTTATTACTATCCAAGTAAAGTTGCTTCACCACGCAACGAGTTTTCCTGGGCGCACCTTCATCAACAGCTAAAAACGCCCTACCAAATCCACCCTTACCAATTGGCTGTATCGGTCGATACCTATCCTTTAGCAATAATAAAGAACCGCAACTAAAGCAAAATTTACTATTATCCGGATTTTGCGGTTGAAAGCATCCGGGAGTCACGCAGTATGACATATCAATTTAATTAGATAAAGCTGGTTTGTAGCGAGGACTGAAGTCCTCGGATAAGGACTAAAGTCCTTACTACAAACTTAAGATAATCAAACTGGTTCGTAGTGAGGACTTCAGTCCTCCGATAAGGACTAAAGTCCTTACTACAAACTAAGCACATCATATTATTGTTTTTCTGCTTGATATATGTAGAAATTTTGAAAAGCGCCCACCGTTTCAAAGTGGTAACTGGGTACAACCGGGTTAATCGTGAGATCTGTCTTATAAATACTGAAAAAGATAAAATTTTGTTGGTAAGTATTATCGGAGATGATGCGCTTCAAGCGGGGACGCCCGGTATCCACCAGGATAGTACATTGGCGGTGGGCAAACTTACCCAGACTTTTGCTGACATCCTTACAAACGTTATTCTTTAAATAATCGGTCAGTTGCGCTAGGGCATACTCTTCATATTCCGATTGACTGGGATTACTCGCCATCATCGATATCCCTAGTCCCACTAAGGCTACGATAGCCACGGTTTTGAGAATGTTCAAGCTTTTCATGATTACTGGTGTCAAAACTCCAGGTTAACTGAGAAAGGGGAGATGGGGAGAAAATTTTTGGAAAATTGAATCAAAATAGTAGATCCATTGCAGCGATACGTGCTATATTAATTAATCGGAAACGGCGAGCGTAGCCAAGTGGTTAAGGCAGTGGATTGTGGTTCCACCATTCGGGGGTTCGAGTCCCCTCGTTCGCCCTCTTATATATCACATAACATTGTAGGGTGCGTTAGCGATCGCGTAACGCACCATTTTAGCTTAATAGCGTTAGGTTTTACCGTACTTTAACCCACAATCATCGTAGGGTCGGCATTGTCCAGCAACACTGTGAACGGATAAACCACCATAAGGCAAAATAGATGTAGTCGCAGCGTCATGCCAGCATGAGTATTGATGATGAGGATTTAAACGGCGAGTCGGTAACGGAAAATCGCCAGCTGGAATGGTTCACGGATAGGTATGAATTTACACGGTTATTCGCCAGCTACTTAAACGATGACCCGCCGCGTCAAAATATTTTGTATTTTTACGGGGATGGGGGAAACGGCAAATCTCTTCTGCTGAAATACTTGCGGACTTTTGCTTGCAAGCGATTTTCCCCACAGGTTTGGCAGCAACTAATGGGGATGTCGGATAAGCAGGTAGCGGAATATATCCGTAATGCGAAAGCAGATGATAGCTGCACGACAATACCAGCAGTTTGGCACGATTTTGGATTGCCGCCAATAAAAGAAGACCAACCGCAACATCCATTTTTGGGTTTGTTGATGTTGCGGCGAAATATTGCGGCGGCGTCACCGAAATTTAAGTTTAAATTTCCTTTGTTTGATTTTGCTTGCTTTTGGTATTTGTTGAATAAGGGAGAATCGCCGGAAACGCTGCAAAAGTTATTTCCAGATGATATTGTAAATTTGTTGACTCCCGCGATTGAGTCAGCGGCGGAATTTCCGATAATAGCGCAGGGAGTTGCTATTCTCAAACTAATCGATAAAATTGGCGGTAAGGAACGACTGGTTAAGTTAGTTCGCGAAAGATTGGGTATTAGTAAAGAACAAGCAGAGGAAATTTGTCGGAAAGATATCGATCTCGAATTAATCGATTACTTGCCGAAATTGCTGGCGGAAGATTTGAAAGCAG
>CAZJJR010000146.1:0-14762 GCA_964546365.1 uncultured bacterium
TGCCAACGAACCCTGAACCCCGTCGCATACCACGTGACCGACCTCGACCTTGCCACTGTCCACGGGTAGGATGAGAGTAACCGTAATTATTCCGGTAAGGCCTTTTAAAATTATGACCAACATCTGATCTATGATTGCCGCGATTGAAGGGAGAGAAACCCCTGTATTGACCACTTTGTCGTTTCAAATTAGAAATTTCATTTCTTAATCTTTGAAATTTTTCTTCTGTGCTACAGTCGGAAAACCGTTGATCGCGTTTTTCGTTTCTTCTTTTTGAATTTTTGGGATTAGAGCTATCAGTGCTTGAAGTAGAGCTATGCCTAGAGTGACGACCAGAATTTGAAGTTCGGTTGCCTTTATATGACCTACTACGGTGATTGTGACGCTCCTGTGAACTTGAGCGTGAGCGAGAACCAGAATTACGCGAATTGTAGGGAGCGCTAAATTTGCCGTCGACTTGGTTAACTTCAGCGCTTTCAGGCTCTTTGAATGAGACTTTAGGAGGTTCCTTTTTGCGTATTTCAAAATTTGCATCAGATAGCATTTTTAAAAACTTTTCATGCTCATCTATATTAAGAGGAGGCGTTTGGTTGATTGGATTCATGGTTTCAATAACATGGCATATTTCCTCTTGTTTCGCGGTTTCAATCATATCGTCTAAATTTGCCTGCCTAGCTAACATTTTAGATAATTTTCTTCGATATGGCACTAAAGAGCGGTAAGCTAGAGCAGTTTTAATATCCTCTTGTGCAGCCTGTGACGCGAGGTGACGGTCAGCAGGGTGAGCTAGTCTAGCCTTGTTTCTGAGTCGAGCTACGAACTCAGCTATTTTTTCATTTGGTAACTGCACCATCGTTTGTAACTCCAATTTCGATTGAATATGATCCTGCGGTGAAAGATAATTTGCTCTCAAAGCCGCTTTTAGAGTATCATAGTTCTGTCTTTGGGAAACCGGTATAATATCGTAATATTTGCGAGCTCCGGCTAGCAAGTAGAATTTGAGGTTATTTCTCATATCGGGTTTACTCCAGCGTTTAGCAATTGCGTAGTCTTCAAACTCCCGCAGAAAATCATCAAAGTTTCGATCAGGAGTATTCTCAGCAAACTTAGTTACTTCGCCTACTTTACTTTGATTTGCATGCGCGACTGCCGTAGCTATTATTCTAGCTAGCCTATCTTGTTCAGTTTCTGTAACAGGCTGTTTTTCTTCTATGGTTAGCATTTTCTCGTCTTCACTATGCTCAACATTTTCAGTTTCCTCTTGAAGAAAAGTGCGAAACGGTTTTTTCTCTTTTGCTACTTGAGCCATCGCTGTCTTTTTATCACTAGGATTCTCTACAAGACCTTCTTTAGTCTGCTCTCGTCGGAGAGCTCGCTGATCTCTAGCGGATAGACCACAAGCTAATGGATCAGTTAAACTATCGTGTATCTGATTTTGATCAAAATTTATTAAGCTTTGTGGAGTATCAAAATATTGAGAAAACCCTGCCTTTTGAGAATCAGCAAATGTATTATTATATATGTTATCTGCGATTATATGAGTGGAAACGGTCCCTAATTCTTTAGGAGCTTTTTGCATTTAGAGTGTGGTTAGAAATTTTTTCAGAAACCTTTCCACCGTAGCAGCTTACAAATGGAAGTGGGCTGAGAATTTCAAAACAAAATTTTATTTCTATTCTTTAATATACGTTTTTGTTCTTTGTTGGTAAATCTAAACATAGGGCAGTCAGCAGCTCAAAAGAAGACGTAACATACAAAGAGAAAAGTAGTAATATCTGATGAGAAGAAAAGATTTGAATGAGAATAATACGTAGAAAGCTGCAAATTATGCCGATCGGTAGGTCAAAGATCTCTACAAGTAGTAGTAACGTTTAACCCAAGAAAACTGCGCAGAAGAATCTTTATCGGCGCAAAATGAAGTCACAACAAAAACGGAAGATGCGGAAAAAGAATGCTTTTTGTGCGTGGGCAGTTGTGTAATAAAAACACTGCAGCACTGCAACAGAAATTGCTGGAATGTATGGTAATTCGAGCAAGTTCCGCGAAGATGCGGAGAAACTGCGAGTGCTATGAATAAAATAATCTCAGCAATATAAAGTTTTAACACTTAACTGAGGAAGAGCAATTAACAAACAGTTAAGTGCGAAAAAACAAATAATCGATGCAATTAGATTGACGCAGACAAGCAAGAACTGAATTTCAATAGTAAACTGAAGTTGATACTAAAATCCACAAATCTTACAACTGATGCAATTTGAGAAAAGCTGCGAGATTGCCAATGAAGTGCAAAGGACTAACAAAATTCGTATCTTAAAAATCGACGAACGATTCAAAAAATAGCCCGCCAAACAAGAAATGTTTTACAGGCAAAATGAGTAAAATCCTCACGAGGTGCAGCCTATTTGAGTCCAAGCTACAAGGCATGCGACAGAAAATTTCAAAAACTTATCTTAGAAGCAACAATGAATCTAAGAGTGACCCGCTGAACAATTATTCTGCAGTCAAAAGCAAAAAACATTGAAAGCTTATCGTAAAGTAACAATGATTTTATGATTGACCCGACAAACAATTATTCTACAGGTAAAAGCAAAATTTGCTAAATTGCAGCTCAAATTATGAATTCAGACACCTTAGGTCATGCAAACAATTAAAGTGGATTCTATGATTAAAGCCACGGACGGCTTCAAGTCCACGGTCGTCCCACCAATTTGTAAGGTAGTTTATTTAGTAATTATTATTAATTTAAGTCTACCTTGTTCCCGTGTTCGATATCAGTTTACTTCTTCAATCTTCACAATTTGTATTATTTCAATTCAACAGTAAAAGCATACAATTTTATAGTTATCTTCACAGTTCAAGCGTACTGCATCAATCGGCAAGTCGTCAGCTTCTCTGCTTCTGGTTCGACTGCCAAGTGCAATAACTTTTGTTCTGCTCCTTGATTTAAGTCAGCTAAGTTTATCCAATCAATCGCATGCAGAGGGCGGAGCAACCCATTACATCTAATGCCATTGGTCCAATACATAGGAACGTTTAAAATCTCTTTATGAACATTAATGAACGTTACAGATCTGCCCTAACCAGAGAAGATTGCCTCCCGGCAATCTGTATAAAGATATCAAATAAAATTTAAATAAATCATAGCATCAATAAAATAGGAAAGTTACAAGATATAAATGTGTTGTAAATAAGATGTTTGTTACAAGATATAAGAAGCATCAGAGGAAAAATGAGCATTAAACAGCAGGATAAATTTAAAATTACATAAAAGCATATAGCAGTAACTACCGATAACAATATTGTTTTGGAAGAGAAACGGGGGTTCCTTGATGGTCAGCGCAATAAATATAATTGGCATAGACAGGGGTCAAGGAATGATAATTTAAGGTTGACCGATAGCTCGGTGCTTGAGAAGAGGATGTTGGTGCAAATAAAGGTAGTAGAGGAATAAGAATAAGCTAACGATAGCCATAAAGTTTAGGAGCGACAATTTGACGACCCAAGTGATCAGTTCCATAAACGTAATCAGCATAAACAGGAGTTAATTGTTTAGTGTAAGAAAAGGAGAGCTTGTTAAGTGTCGAAAAGGAGTTTGTGCGTAAGGTTATGGGTGTAAACGGTATTGGGAGTAATGGTTGTTTACGTGTAGATAAAACAGTGCGCCTTCGTACACTCTGCGGATAATTGTGGTGAGAGTGAGAAGCTGGGACGATTAATTCATTGGATTGTGATAGAGTTGATGGCTCAAAACGTAAGGAGACCGGTTGTATGAGAAAGTCATTTCTTTGAGGCAGGTCGTTTAATTGCACCTTACGTTTATTACTAGAAGTGAAAATAAAATTAGTGGTTTGTCTTTCGTTGGAGGACGAAAATTCGGTGTTAGAGTGATGAGAGTTCTGGGTGTGGTGAAGTTGTAATTTTTGTGCCTTTATAATTAGGGGTTGTTCGTATCTTTTCAGAGGATTAATGTGATATATCAAGTTCCATCTTTTCAATTGTTTGGCTTTTGAAATAAATTGTAAATATTGTAACGAAGCCTTGGGTGTAAGATGTACGCGATCTCGTTTGGGATGATAATAGTGTGGATTATGTATGAAGGAAAAACCATTAGATTGACATTGAAGTTTTAACCAATTATTAAAAGCATAAGCATGTTTTAATGCATCCACCGCGTTAACTAGGTATGGTACACTGGTCAAGATAACCAGCGCACCCCTATCGCGTTGTGCTCGAAGAAACTGGAGAGGAAATGACCATTGAGTTCGGTGATGAAGTAAATCATTTGAACCAAAAGTATAAATGTATGTATCAGAGTGAGGGAGATCGGCGCACATTTTTGGGATCTGAGCCAATTTTACGCCGGATAGGCTAATGATCATCTGTTGATCATCCGTAAGTTTAGTGACATGTGCAAGTTGTGAATCAGTGATATGAATTAGTTGATAAGGTCTTGTAGGTGCTTTAGCTAGGTTGCTAGGGTGTTGGTCTTTGTGATTACTTGGCGCCTTGTCCAAATTTTGAATCGGTTCCGCAATATTGACTTTACAGCCATATAGATTTATTTCAGAAAGTCCTAAAATTGAGTCTTCTGAGTCTGTTCCAACATGTACATCATCACCGGCCAAAATACGGGCCTCGTCCTCGAGGTCATTAACCATAAAATTGATTGGTGAGGAGCGCAATTGGTGTAGATTGAGGTGAATATTTTCTGGAGTTATTAAAGACTTCGCCAATTGTGGCCAATAATCGAAAAATGCTTGTGATCCTGGTTGGGGACTTGGACATTGCTGTTCAGGATAGGGATATAGTGGATCCATGCACTACAAATAATTTTAGAATTGAATTGCATTATTTTACTGGAGGCGAACAGGAGCCTTAAGTTTATCCCGTGGTCTGAGGCCTGTACGCTTCAATTGGTGAGAGATGGCAGGGGCTGACGAAGATGGCTCAGGTGGCGCTTCATTAGCATCAGCTTTGAGTATAGCTTGTGTTTCAAAGTTATCGTCAGCCACCTGCACAGTATTGGGATATAAAACTGGCAGACGATCTTTACAGGGCTTTAATCGATCAATATGTACAAATTCTGGTTTGGAAATGGGGTTAGATTCAAGCCGAATCTCACACGTTTTACCTTTTAGATTTAGAACTCTATATGGGCCGTTCCACTTAGGGCAAAATTTCCGAGAAATTCCGGGCGGCGTAGACTCATTACGCAGCCAAACGCGCATACCAATGTGTATTTTTGGCTCACTAGCTGACTTATCGAATTGATGTTTATATTTGGATTGAGCGCGCTGCAAGGCTTCTGCCGTTATATTCATAGCCTGATGAATTCGCATCGCGACCAATTTTGCGTAATCATCGGGATCACAGGTGATTGGGTTAGGAGCCTGTATTCCCAGGCAAAAAGGAAGAATAGGATCCCGTCCGAAAGTCAAGAAGTAGGGGCTTTCGGAGGTGCTCGAGTGGATGCTTGTATTTAATGCAAAGCGAATATAACTCAAATAAGAGGACCAGTCTGCTTTATTTGTAGCAATGTACATAGCCAAGGTAGTCGCTATGGTTCTATTGGTTCTCTCAACAGCTCCCTGAGTTTGGGGCCGGTATGCTGTGCTATATTGCTTATCTATGCCTAGAGTTCGGCAGACTTCCTTCACGACTCCAGCAGTAAAATGACGACCCCGATCTGACAAAAGTGTTTTAAATCCCCCATATCTAAGCACAATTTCTTCTACCAAAATTTTTGCCGCTGTTTCTGCTTTTTCGTCAACGGTAGGAAACAGCTCTAGAAATTTCGTTTTATAATCGATGATTACCAATATATAAGCATATCCATTGGATTTTGGATGATAAGGCCCACTGAAGTCAATTTCAATAAGTTCAAACTTATCCTTAGGTGGAGTTATGAGTTTGAGTGGTGATTTTGCCCGAGGAATTGGATCTTTAACAGTTTGACAAATGGTACATGTGGCTACATAGTGATACACTTCACGTCTCATCTTTGGCCAATAGAAGTTTTGTTTAATTCTCCTTAATGTACGATGAAACCCTTGATGACCGGAAAAAGGCGCATCATGGTTCAGGCGAATTATTTCCTCCCTTAATGAAGCAGGAGCTACTAGCTTTAAGACGGTTAATGAACGCCTGGTGTCAAAAAATTTATAGCATAAGCGTCCCCGATGTAAGACATAAAAGGGTGATTGATCTTTTATGTACTTTGCTAACACTTGGTCATCTGGTAATGTTTTATTAGTGAGATAGTCAATTATGGGTTTCCAATCAGGGTCAGCTCTCTGGGCTTCAGCCATTCGCCGATACTCAGTATCGTTGTCAAAAATAGTATTTACTTCGGCGAGGGGTAACCCAGTTCGTTTTATGAAACTAGTACCATCAGTAGAGATTGTTAATTCATTAGCCTCCGTAGTAAAATTGCAAAAATTTAACGCCTTCAATGAGCTTTTAACGAGGCTATTTACTCTGGGTAGTATTAAATGGAACTCCTTCTTGATGGGTGTATTCAGACGTGATAGAGCATCTGCATTTCCATTACTACGGCCACTTCGGTAGAGTATTTCACAGTCAAATTCTTGCAGGAGTAAATTCCAGCGTGCTAACCTTCCTTCCAGATTTTTTGCAGTTAATATCCAAGAAAGAGGACAATGATCTGTTATGATTTTGAAATGACGACCGTATACAAATGGTCTGAACGTTTTTACAGCGTGAATAATAGCCAGTAATTCGCGCTCTATGGTGCTGTAATTTCTCTGTGTCTGTGTTAGCGTTTTGGAGGTATACATTATTGGGTGCTCTTTACCGTCATCGCCGATTTGCGATAAGACACCTCCTAACCCGGTTGCAGAAGCGTCAGTCTGAATAATAAATTCTTTATTCATGTCGGGCATGGCCAGAATAGGAGCTGTGTTTAGTGCAGTTTTTAAGAGTTCAAAACTTTCTTGGTGCTGTGAAGTCCAATTTAGTGACTGTTTGGGTGGTTTTTGCAGATACTGCTTCAATAAATTGGACAAAGGCTCTGCTATACGTTGGTAGCCTTTTACGAATTTCCTATAGTAATTCGTAAGGCCAAGGAAACTTTGCAGTTGCTTTAAGGTTTCCGGCCTTTCGAACTGCAAAACCTTGTCTATTTTACTCCGTTGAACTTCTATTCCGTTCTCAGAAATGGTATGCCCTAAAAATTCTAATTTATTCAGGCAAACACAACATTTTGTGGGTTTCACCTTCAGATTTGCCAGCTTAAGTCTATCAAATACGGAGCTGAGATGTTCTAAATGTAAATCGAAACTTTCACTAGCAATGAGGACATCATCGATATAGCAATTAGCGTACGCTGACAGCCCTCGAAGGCAGTCTTGCATCATACGCTGAAATACACTTGGGGCATTGCATAGCCCGAATTGCATAACACAAAATTCATATAAACCTTCATGAGTACAAAAAGCAGTTTTGTGTCTGTCTTTAGGATCCATCTCAATTTGCCAAAACCCCGACATCAAATCGAGGGACGAGAAAATCTTTTTACCACGAAGTGAATAGAGCATATCTTGGATATGCGGTACCGGATGAGCATTTTTCCTAGTCTGACTGTTGAGCCACCGGTAATCTGTTACGAAACGCCAAGTTTTGTCCTTTTTTGGAACCAGAATAGCTGGAGATGCGTACTCAGAAATTGAAGGCACGATTATTTTGTCTTGTAACATCGCCTTGATATGCGAATTCATAATTTCTCTTAGGGCGAAAGGAGTGCGATAGGGCCTTTGCTTAAAAGGTGGTAAACCTTGAGTATCTATTTCATGCTTCACCAAATTTGTTCGACCTAAATCTCGGCTGTTTTTTGCAAACACTTGAGCATGATTCCACAATAATTCTTGCATTCTGCAACGATGATCTGAATTTAAGTGTGTCAAATCAAATTTTTCTAAAAATTCGGCTTTAGAAGACCAAGAGCCTTTGTGAAGGGCCGGTTCAAGCTCATAATTTTTCGTGGGCAACTCTGAAGAAGTTGAAGCAACATGATTGATTGATCCAGTTAGTAAACTGAAGCCTAGAACTTCTAAAGTTCCAATCTTGGTGCCTTGATATAATTTCGAGGAGTTTTTCGTTGGGTTTCGAACAAGCAAAAGAAAGTCTCCATCCTCCTTTGGAGCGATGAGGCCATCGTCAATTTGAACAAAATTTTTTGTTAGTTTGGTTGTACTTGGTTGAAGTAACAAAGGAAACGTCAAAGCACGGAAACCGTGACCCGCAGAACATGGTACTACTACCTCTGTTTCCGCTGGTAAAATCATTGTTTTAGCCAATATGACTGGCCACTCTACATGGCTGAGCTGATTAAATGATATGGATGAGTTATCTAGTTGTAATTCCCTTGTTTTAAAGTCAACCTCAAAATATCCTAATAGCCTCATTGCATCAAGTCCAAAGATAGCGTCATATTTATGCTGAGTGATAACATGGACCGAGAGCGTGATATTTTTTGGTCCTATCACCATCGTGGTTGATGCTACACCTAGCAATGGAAGCTCGTGATTTGTCATTGACGTAGCTTTAAAAATAGGCTTTTTCAACTGAAGCCCTAACCTTTTGACAAATTTATTTTGTAAAATGGTAATGCTGGAGCCGCAATCAAACAAGGCAGTCACTAACATGCCTTGAATGCGAACGTATATTTGAGCTAGCGGCACTAGCTTCTGCTGATTAAATTCTGCTAAATGTCTGACAATAGTTGAATCATCGCTTAATTTAGCCTTGCGCAAGGGAATTGGGTTTTTAGAGATAAAAAGTTGATTATGTTGAAGATCAAATCCAATGGGCCCTAGATTTTGAAGCACGTCTAGGCCTACAAGTAATTCAATATTGTCTTCTTTAATGATGTGAAACAGGAGCCTTTGTTTTAAACCTCCTAATTCTATGGTGGCTGCTGCCTCTCCTAGCATATTTACAAGATGCCCAGTAGTCGATCTGGCCTTTAGTGTTGGTTTTGTAATATTCAAGTTCATGCGTCTTGCTGCGGCAAGCGAAATTACCGAGACTTGTGCGCCACAATCTAAAAGAGCCAACGCCGCTTGGCCGTTTAACAAACAATCAACTAGACAGACCTGTATTTCGGGCGTAGCCCCCTGATCAGCATTGCAAACGGAAATTATATTGTTGGAGGTGCAGTTTTGGTTTCTTAAATACACCTTAGGCTCGGCATAGCTGATTACACTGAGCGGCCGATTACCCAACCTGTCTACGTGCTGTAAGCCAAGCATACGCTGAGTCAATGTCGTTTTAGTTTGAGAAACAGGCTTCTCTTCATTTTCGATAGAGATTGAATCAGTAGAGCGATTAATTTGTCGAAATTTAACAGCATTGCTGCAACCATTTGAGGCTCTAAGTTCATTTTCAGATATATCCTGAGATTCAATGAAAGAAGCTTCGGATTTATCCAACTTTTGAAAAGTTACTTTTGGTTTACGCCGTTTAAAGCGAGCCAACAGATACTGTGCTAAGAAGTAAAACCCAACCAGTATCGTAACAACAATCACGATTATAACCGCGATATTTATGATATATTGAACCGGTCCGGAAAGTATTGAATTTACGAACCCAGCGGTGCCATTCAGAACTTCGTGAAAGGCATGTCCGCCACTTTCCAGAACTGTTCCAACAGCATGGCCTGAAGCATCTATTATTTGTCCGACTCCTTCACCCCAACCTTTTAAAGCATTTGCGATTACCTCTGGATTTAAGCTTAGTTCAGCGGTGTAATTAATCAGACGGTGAACCTGTCCATCTAGTACCTTAATTTTTGTAACATAACTCCGCAACATTCCAATACTTGTGCTCAAGCCTGAATATTGCGAATGAAACAGCGCAGGGGCCTTAAATGCAAACATATGAGAGGTTGAATGCCATATTAACTCCGACGGAATAATTGCAACTTGAGTTTTTCCGCCCAAAGTATAGTAGGAGCCATTTTGAAAATAAATAGCATGATGATGATGAGAGCAATCGATGATAGGTGCTTCAGCTACCAGATCTCTGGAGCCAGGTATTATGAACCAAACTTTTGAACCTAATCTTATCGGAATATATGCATAACAGCGATCACCTACTGTAAAATTATAATATATGAAATCAGGAATCACCGATTTACAAGACCAGATCATAAGAATATCAATTCCTGCAAAACTGGCATAAATATCGGTTTTGTTAAGCAAAGCTCTAGCACCTAAAGTTGCGTCAATACGTAATAATTGCCAAATCATATTGAGCTCCCGCGAAGCTAATAGACACAGAGAACTCCAAACCTGACGGAACCCTTCTGCTTCATTACGCTGTACTTTTTGATGAAGATACTCAAACTTATTGTTGTACGAGTCAAAATTCATTTCAACTGGTTGATTTTGAGAGAGAGTAACGCTATCAGAGTAGTTAGTTCCCTTAACGAAAACCGTGAGGCCAAGTATGCTAGCTAGGTCCATATTAGCAGATACTCCATGGGCAACATTAAGTCTACTGGCATTTGAAAGTTTTATGACCACTCCTTGATCCATAAGTAATTCATTTGTCCCTACACAAGGAGGTGCTCGAAGACCGCTGTAGCTGAAAGCAGCTTGTAGAGTATCAATAAGTATATGTTTATCGGCTATGGCGGCCTGAAAATGACCTGGTTTTTTTTCGAATTTGCAAATAGGTTGCTGAAACAAATTTCCTTCCCACAAAATCACACCGCCTATTGTATGGCAGACTCCACTAGACAGTTTACAGGAAGAGATGTCTCCAAGATCTGAATTGGCAGTTTCGCCATCTAAAGAAGCTATCTGTCCTTCTTCTAAAATCAAATTGGAAACTGAATTGCATACGTCATAGCAACACCATTTGTAGCTAACAAGCAGCTTATTTTCTGTTGATAAGAGACCCTCGGATTGGGTAATTAACCTCGAATTTTTCCAAATCAGGGTGTGCTTTGCTTGCCAGCACTCGGATGAGGAAATTGTCTCCACCTGCGTGATATCACTCACGATACCCTCTTCCCAAAGGAGACCGGTCCGCGTACAAACAGTTCTGGTGCGGACATGGCAACGATGAGCTGATATAACTAGCGGAGTTGTCCTTGGTACATAGAGTTCTACGAGAACTCGCTTGACCTCAGTCAGTTCAGGTGGTATGCAACGAATTTCAGTAGGAACTTTAATAGCATAGCCACTTTTGGTCGCTCCGCAAATGTGAAACTGCTCATTTGCGGTATTCGTTGCAGAAGCTGGTTCAAGAAAAAGGAACAGTGTTAGAAATAAAAATAGCGAAGAAGTAATGATGCCTAAAATGGATGAACTTGCAGTGAACGGATATGTTGGTAATTGTGAAGCACTGTTATCTGCAGCTATTGAATGTAATGTATTTGGGATTGTTAATTTTTGTGTTTTTTGCTTTTCTTTACGTTTTGCTCGACGTTCAATCGAGGAAAGATTTTTGTCAGATCGAACAGGAAATCCCTGTTTGTTAATATAAACTTTGCAGAAGTACTTTGGGATTTTTTGTAGCATAGGTATTGTAGAATCCCGATCTAACCAACCATGCGACTCATAATATCGATTTAGTGTAGCATAGAGCCCGTTAGCTGCGTATAAGGCATCAAAATTACCGATAAGTGTCAAAGAGCGTTTTGCTCGAGTGAGTGCAGTGTTCAATCTGCGTTTGTTGCCTAGAAACCCTACTCTATCATAACTTGATCTTACTAAACAAATGATGACATGATCCTTTTCAGTTCCCTGCGCCTGCTCAACATTAGATAATTCAATTTGTGGTGGCAATTTTTCTCGCTGCAACAAATGTTCAAGCAAACTTATTTGGCCGTTATAAAAGGTCAAGACTAATATGGCATCCGGAGAAACATTTTGAGCAAGTAAATACTTGATAGCTTCAACGACTTTTTCGGCATCTTTTCTATTTTCGTAGCCTGGATTCAAGAATTTTTCAGTGGAGTTTACTTGCAATGCGTATACGGGAAGTCTATTCGGCATCTTACAAAAGGGAGAATTTCCCTCATGCAGAATAGTGTTCAATTTTCCATGATAACAGAGAGTATTAGGAAATAGAGCAATTGGTGGGCACATTCGATATTGAGAAGTCAACATAGTGTGTGGCAAACGCTTTTTTAAAAGTTCAAATAGAGAGATCTCTAAAGCTTGTACACAAACTTCACCGATAACGTGACCATCTTTACAACAAAGCTCCTTACTCAAGATCATCGGCCCCAGTTGATAATGGTCACCTGCCAAGATAATTCTCAGTGGCTTGGTTGCCAACAAAGGAATAAGGGAATCTGGTTGAGTAGCCTGTGCTGACTCGTCACAGATCACTGCTAGGAAGGAGGAGTTAGTTGCTTCAATAATTGGTCTACCCGATCCACTTAATGTTGCCGCAAAGATTTTATGCGAATTTAAAACTTGAATCTGTACTTTACTCAAATTGCGCCTGTAAACAGCCATTAAATGGTTCGGGAGAGTACCATTGATAAATGCAGCATGCAATGATTTCAGCTGAGGACTACCGATTTCGATTGCCTTTTTAGTTAAACTGTATTCTTTTAATTTTGATGCTAGATGTTGTTCCTCTATGTCAGGGAATAAGCGAACAAACAAGTCTGTCAAATAATTCTCTGGCAATCGGTCTCCGATCTTCATTATAGCCTCACAAACTACCTGACATAAGCGATCAGTGGCGGCATTAGATGGAGCTGTAAGCATAATCTTTTCCGATTTCTCAGGATAAGCTAAAACTAAACAGCATACAACGCAAGCGAGAACTAAAGTTTTCCCAGTTCCTGGTGGTCCATGAATTATACTACAATCAAAAGTTAACGCCTTGTTTAAAGCTTCATATTGCTGATCGTTTAATTTAAATACGCTGGTTACTATTTCTAAAGCATCAAGTAATCTAGCATTTCGGTATTTAGTGGGTTCAAAGTTTTCATTGACAATCGCTAACAAATGATTGGGAAAGGAAACTCCAGATTTTACATAATCCTCTGCAAATTTCTCTAAAGTTCGTTTACGTTTTCGAAAATCTGGCAAGGAAACTTGTTTAACAACATTCACTCTCTTTAATTCAGAGATTGGCAATGCGATGTCTTCACTGTTAGTTAAACCACTTAAAACCATATCTAAATCTGAATCTATTTCAAAATCTAGGTTTAAATTTTCGTCCATTTGGTTCACGTCAATAGCGGTCGGAGCTTTTATTTCCAAATTAAGCAAAACTTTATAAATCTTAGAACCTCTCTCCGGGAGTTGACAAACGATACCTTTAACTGGTTCTAAAATATTAGCTGGATCCATAATTAAAATCATTTGCCCAAGCTTGTAGCGCTCATTTTCAGCCTTAAATTTTAAAAATTTTTTTCCTTGCTGAGTTAAAAACTGAGCGTCTAAATTTTGCCTTAAAGAGCTTAATGCTTGAGGAATGCTACCATACTCATGTTCGAATTCTAAAAGCTTGTTCATGAATTCGGCATAACGCCTGCGCTCATTCAGATAAGATTCACGCTTTATCGCCTCAGTATTTTTACTTTTTAAGAGCTGGACTTCAGGCAGCTTTGCTGCGACTAAATGTATGTTTTCAACGCGTTGACTCGATATTTCTGCAAAATCTCTTGGAGTAGTGTTTAAACAAGAATCAGTGATGAACTGACTTGTAGCTTTTTGACTTATTTGAGCTAAAGATTGCGTGTCAAGAGGTTCCAAAGCAGAATGATCGTTACCATGTTTTTCAGACTTTTGTTCAGGCAACGATTTATTAGAGAGTTGATTTTGACTAAAATTCGAGTTTGGATTCCTTTCCGTGACTTTTTGTGTAAATTCTGAACTTTCGAGACTTTTCCTTAACATCGTCTCTAGACTTTCATTTATTACGAATTGAAACATATTATTTATTAAGGAGTCAATTTGAGGTTTTGTTAATATCTTTTCTCCCAAACTTCGTTTCCCACCTTGTACCAGCATAGGCGCAAGGATGTGATGTAATGTTTCTTGGTTCGCTAAATAACGTAAAATTGATTGTGCCAAGCGCTTTTGAGCTAATATTTTTGACTTTCCAAACCCAAATAGTACCTCACCTTTTGTGGTTGGAAGACTGATGCAAAACCCAGATAGACGTGACTCATTGTTTGAAACCATTTGCGTTTTTGCGCTTTTTAATAACGATGTCTTATTAACCACCGGTTCTGAAAATGAGAATTCGTGACTTAAGGCTGGATTCGCCATTGCAAGATCTAGAGCCATTAGAACGTCTTGGGGTAATAGACGTAAAAAATCGGTATCACTAACTTGGAACGAGGGAACCTGAGTAGTTAGTATTGGTGTCATTATGTAATCTGGCTGTATCATGTTTATTTCAAACTCTGGATCGCCCACTAATGCATTCCTGCGGTCATTAGGTTTGAGAAGTAACGAATAATCATAATCTATTTCTTGATTTTCAAAAATGTGAAATTTATTTTCGCTAAAAATCGGGTCATCATGCAAATTTGAAGCCCTAATCATTGCTAATTCTGCTTCCTTTTCGAAAATTTTTAAGCCCTCTAACTTTTTCACCACTTTGTCTATTCTTTTTTCGTAATCTGTTTGAGCCGTTACCCTATTCATGGAAGGCTGATTCTGATATCTGCCAAAACCCCGTCGCATACCGCGTGATCGACCTCGACCTTGCCACTGTCCACGGGTAGGGTTATATTAACCGTAATTATTCCGGTAAGGCCTTTT
>CAZJJR010000147.1:0-292 GCA_964546365.1 uncultured bacterium
AAGAGAAAAGTTTTCCTGTGTTTGAGGTGGCACCTGCCAACAGAGTGGAAAGGTTACCAGGGGAATTTTTGAGGAAGGGCCGTTTTGATGAGATTTTCTTTGTAGATTTGCCTACTCCAGAAGAACGCCAAGAGATCTTTAATATTCATCTAGCTAAGCGACATCGAGAAATATCTCGCTTCGACCTCGATCAGCTGGCTAAAGTTTCAGATGGATTTTCTGGAGCGGAAATTGAGCAAGCGCTGGTAGCGGCAATGTATGAAGCGTTTGCCCAAGACAGAGAATTTACGCA
>CAZJJR010000147.1:362-600 GCA_964546365.1 uncultured bacterium
GACCGAGCAAGTAACAGCCCTGCGAGATTGGGCAAGACAGCGTGCCAGACCAGCTGCGGCTTCAGTCGCAGAGTATCAGCGAATGGAGTTCTAAAAGCTTTCTCCTGCTTCCCAACAGGAGGAAAGGCTAGCAAATGCTAGCAGTAAATTGAATAAAAGCCGCGCTCCCAAATCACGCGGCTGCATCTGACCAAACAAGTTGTCGTTTGTTTCTTAACTTCTCTAGGAGGAAATCCAA
>CAZJJR010000147.1:653-7710 GCA_964546365.1 uncultured bacterium
AACTCCTGAAAACTTCTCTGCGTGACTTGGGCATCTCTGTAAAGTCGAACGCTGATGTTCGTGGCTATAATGGCCAGCGCGTTCGGGCTGACTTGGTTGCAGTTTTAGAAGGCGAATACGATCTGGGCTGGTCTCGGAACAGCGACGGTACTTTTGACCTGATTGCCGACCTGTGGGGTGTTGCTAAGAAACACAACCAAACAGAACTGATTAACTCTATCAATCAGAAGTACGCTGTGAATAAGACTCTGGCAGAAGTAAAACAGCGTGGTCTGCAAAATGCCAATGTTAAGTTGGTCGTGCAAAAATAATTGCTCTGCGCGTTCCCAGGCTCACGGGTTGACCCAGGTATGGTTAACCCGTTTTTCTTTCTTTTCTTATTTATGGCAATTCAAAGGCCAGCTATCTAAAGCTGGCCTTTGAATATTGAGGTATAAGTATAAAAACTCTATGTTTATGCGTTTATGCTAACGCGGCAGCTACGGGCTGTGGCCAACGATTCATTGCTTTGCCTACAACAGCCAATTCTTGCATCAAACGCTCAAAACGTTCTGGAGTAAGGGATTGAGGCCCATCAGATAAAGCTTTAGCTGGGTTGGGGTGAACTTCAATCATCAGAGAGTCTGCACCGCCAGCGATCGCAGCCATTGCCATTGAAGGTACGTATTCGGCACGACCAGTACCGTGACTGGGATCGATCATGATCGGTAGGTGGGTGAGACTGCGTAAAACCGGGATCGCAGATAAATCTAAAGTATTGCGTGCGTATTGGCGATCGAAAGTGCGAATACCGCGCTCGCAGAGAATTACGTTTGGATTGCCAGCTGCCAAAATATACTCGGCTGCCATCAACCAATCTTCAATCGTAGCCGCCATACCTCGTTTGAGGAGAACAGGCTTTGGTTGCGCCCCAACTTTTTTGAGTAAGGAGAAATTCTGCATATTGCGGGCCCCAATTTGGATGACATCCGCATATTCGCCTAGAACTTCCAGATCGGCAGCATCCATTAATTCGGTAATAATACCGAGACCCGTGGCTGCACGGGCGGCGGCGAGTAACTCCAGCGCACTTTCACCATGTCCTTGGAAGGCATAGGGAGAAGTCCGCGGTTTGTAAGCACCACCACGCAGGAAATGCGCCCCAGCTGCTTTGACCTTCCGTGCCGTTTCTACGATCATTTCCTCGTTCTCTACGGAACAAGGCCCAGCAACAACTACTAAGGGATGGTGTAAACCGATCGGAACTGGCCCATTAGGAGTAGAAACTATCACTTCTGACGGTTCGCCGTGACGGTATTCTAAGCTAGCCCGTTTAAACGGCTGTTCCACTCGCAGTACTTGCTCGATCCAAGGGCTAATTTCTTGGATTTGCAGGGGATCGAGATCGGCAGTTTCCCCAACTAAGCCAATTACTACTTTATGTTTACCAACAATTTTTTCCGGCGATAGCCCCCAAGTAGAGAGTTCTTCGCTAACACGAGCAATCTCGACTTCTGGAGAGCCGATTTTCATTACTACGATCATATGGAAAATCCTTTTTTAAGTTTTTTGCGTGCAGAAAGGCTAAAAGGTAACTTATAGGCTAATTGATTTAGTTAGGACAACTCAGAATAAATATTTCAAGTCAGAGCGGGATAGCAAGCAGGTTGAGTGCAACTTTACTAAGGTTGACTGCTTTGTCTTAAATATTTGCTGATTTTAAAGATAATCTCTCATATCAGACCAATAGCAGGCAACCAGTTTGTTGCACTTTTGGCATAGGTAATTTGCGGCAGCGCGATCGCAATACAGAGACAGAGAAGGTTAGTTTTTTTCCTTGCTCGATCGCCATGCTGCTGTCATTCTTCCCCAATTAACGGTAAACTGCTCCCAGCCCCAAATACTGCCTAGTGTTTCTTCATCCCAAGATGCAGAAAGAACACCATAGCTCAACCCCAAGACACCCAGACCAAAAAAGCCCATACTTACCAGTACTACTGCTGAATTGGGCAGTTTAAACCAGGCATGGCTAATTACGATGTAGCTAACAATAAAAGTAGCAATACCCAAAGAAGAGGGTACACCGGAAAAAATGGCCATTCGCCGTAGCATACGCCGACTCACGGCTTCTGGGATTGCGGTGTCTGTTTGTGAAGCCGATGGCGATTTATTTTGTTTTTTAACCGCCACCGGATTTACTGGGGCATTTTTAGCCGTTTTATGGCGATTTTTCTTCGGTTCAAACGGTAACCGCTCTTTGCCAGCAGAAGAGTCTTTCTTAGTACTGTCAGCTTTGGGAGTGGATTGAGGTTCTGATGGCATAAAATTTAACCACGAATGCCCAGGCGACCGATTAGTGCTTGATAGCGCTCTTTATTTTCTTGATTTATGTAGGACAGCAGACGCTTGCGTTGACCGATCAGCTTTAACAATCCCCGTCGAGAAGCGTGATCGCTCTTGTTATTTTTCAAATGGTCGCTGAGACGGTTGATGCGCTCGGTTAAAATAGCGATTTGCACATCTGCCGATCCCGTATCGGTTTCGTGAACTTGGTATTCAGTAATGAGTTGTTGTTTACGCTCTTGCGTGAGGGCCATGATCTAATTAATGTTTGTATGCAGCAGTCTTTTATAATATCACAGCCGTTAGTGGGTAGATAAATACAGTTGATAGTTAGTACTGATGAACTAAAACTTTGGCTTCATATTCTGGCAAGTCGATCGCCAAACAATCGTCTCCAGCTTCTAAGTGAGCGTCATTTATCCAATCTAGCCATTTTCCAGGCGCAGGGAAATGAGAAATTCGGTAATTTGGCAGATATCGATCTGAGAAGTTGATGGCTACTACAACACGGTTACCGCAATCGTCCCAACGAACGTAGGCTAGCACTTTGTTATCGGGATCTTCATAAAAAAATTCTATGCGATCGTGTTGAAGAGCCGAATTTTGTTTGCGTAGAGTTATCAACCGTTTGTAATACTCGAATAAACTGCGATTTTCTGGCCTTTCCAATAAAGGCCATGCTATTTTCTTCGGCTGAGTTACTGTTTCGCTTTTTCGCTTGTGTTCGCCAAATTCTTCTCCCATCCATAGCATGGGTACACCCATTGCGGTAAGTAACAAAACAGCACCTAATTTAGTTCGTCGAAAAGCATCTTCACCGAAAATACCGCGATCGCCTAATTCTCTCATCATATGTTCGCGATCGTGAGTAGCCAAATAATTGATTACGTTAGTACTAGTAGCATATCCCTGCCGTTTTGGGTCTAAAACTTCTTTGAGTTTTTCTAATTCAAATTTTTCTCCACAAACATGGGGAATTATGTAATATCGAAAACTTTCATGCCAACAAGCATCTAGTGGGCCTTCGGGACTAACTACCCTACTCGTATCGGGAATGTGTTCGGCAATATTGTAAAACGGTTTAGGTGCGGCAGCTTTTTTTGCTTCCTTGCCAATCCAATCCAAAAATTCGTAGTTATCTAATTGACGTACCGCATCAAAGCGAATCCCATCAATATGGTACTCTTGCACCCAAAATCGCACTACATCACCGATAAATTTCCAAGCTGGTTTGGTATCTAATTTTTCATCATAATAGTTGTAATTAAATTCTGGCCCCCAATAGTTGTCCGGATCTTCCGGATAGTGCATATGTTCGTAATACCAGTAATTACGATCTATCCTCAATAGAGGGCATTCTTCATCAGTATGATTATAAATTCCATCAAGAATAACCCGTATATTCCTAGCATGACATTCGTCAATAAACCGTTTTAAATCTTCAATAGAACCATAGCTGGATTCCGTAGCAAAGAAATGCCGCACTTTATACCCCCAGCTATAATCGCCTGGATACTCGTTAATTGGCATTAATTCGATCGCATTAATGCCTAGTTCACTGAGATGATCTAATTTTGCGATCGCATCTAAATATCTGCCTTTTTTATCGGGGTCTATTTCTCCTCCCGAAAAATCAGCTACGTGCATTTCGTAAATAACTAATTGATGGTTATCTGGTAACAGTTTGTCATCATGTTGCCAAATATAATCATCACTAACTCGCTTGCCATCTTTAATTCTTATCACAGCATTTTTTTTCGCTTCATCTACATCCGTCGCGTAAGGATCGATAACTTCTACCCATTGGTCATTTTGAAAAGAAGGGCTTTGCGATCGGACTCTAAATTTATATTGATAAACACCATCATCTAAATTTACCACGGTATGAAAATAACCATTTTTATCTTTCTCCATAGGAATTTCTTTCCAATTAGAAAAAGAGCCGATCAAGGCTGATTCTTTGTTATTGGGAGCAAATAATTTAAATGCGATCGCAGACGCCATGAAGCCTTTTTCCTGATTAATAAAGCAAATTAGGCAAATTTTCTATTTTTTAAATTCTTGAATCATCAATCTTAAGAAATAAATACAGATTAAACTTTAATTATTTTTACAATACTCAAAATTCATTAACCATAATTAACATTCAAGGTTTCCGGATTATATTTATAGCTTAAGGAAGATGCTTTTAAGAAATTAAAATGTTGCTGAAGGGAGAGGCTGTTACAAATATGAATGAACAAAATAGAAGAAAAGGAACATCTTAGGAGAAAAAGATGCCTACATTATGGGAATGGATTCCCCTAATTTCTAGTGGTGGAATTGGTATTGGATTAATTTCTTTAGCCTATTACTTTGCTACAATCACTAGCTAAATTAATTATTAAATAATGCTTAAATTTTCTAAATAATTTGCTCAAAAAAAAAGGGGATAAGATATGTAATTGCGATCGGCAATTACATATCTTATCCTCATACTTCATACTTCTATCAACTAATTATTTATGCAGCTTGAGCAGTAAGATGACTAAATATCGGCTTTCGAGTTTCCAAATTAAAGCGATATCCTTCTGGCAAAATATGTAGCTTCGCGCCGCAAATCGCCAAAGCTTCATCCTTTAAAAGTCCGTCCAAATTTTCGTGAGTTATTTCTGCCACATCAACCACAGTAACAGCACCAGCACCAATCACAGTGAACTGGTTATTCTGAACTAATACAGAGGTATTTTCATCAATACCAATTCCCAAAACTGCGGGCTGCTGCGTTAAGGCTGAAAGCAACCTTCCCAACCGTCCCCGTTGCGAAAAATGCTGGTCTACTACAATTCCCGGTAGAAAAGCCATCCCAGGCCCTAAAGCCACCGTATCAACGCGAGGATTGGTTTCAGATTCCCCTTCAATAATCATTACATCAGGCATCATGGCAGCACCAGCGCTCGTGCCTCCCACAACGATTCCTTCTGCATAACGTTTATGAATAGCTTGATCCAGTTCACTATCTTTAATTAAGCTGATAATGCGGGCCTGATCTCCCCCTGTAAAGAATACACCAGTGGCATTTTGAATTATTTCTAAATACTCACTTTTGCTAGCATCTTCTCGATATTGTGTGTCGATTACTCTAACATCTTCAGCCCCTAAACGCTCAAATATTCTAGTATAATCATCTCCTACTTCTCTAGGTAGGCTTGTTGCCGCTGTCATAATGGCAACTCTAGCGTTAACACCTCCGGCAGCACGAATGAATTCTCGCAGGATTTTGCAATCACCTTCTCTATCTTCCGCACCGCCAATAATGAGTAGTTGCCCACTGTTTTGACTTGAAGCCATATTAACTCCATTTGTTGGTTAATCAATAATTCAAATAGAACACATAAAATCATTTAATTAACACATCCAATTGGTAGATTTTGATACTAAAAACTAGAAGTTAAAAAAACTATGCAGTTAGACAATTCCTAAAATTGCGTAAGATTTATAGGAAAAATCAAAAATCCCCCTATTATTAGGGGTTATGAAAAAAAATCTATGGGAATTAAGATCGGAAAAATGTTTTAATTAGCAGTTTTTAGCCTGACCATTTATTAAAGCCATCAACAAATGCCGAGCTTCTTCGAGCAGAAAATGCTTTGGCTTACCATTGCAAACGATCTGGAATTCATTTCTGTTTGAACCATCACCATAACCAGAAATAAGCTTTCTTTGGAAAGCTTCTTCAGCTAGCTCTCTTACTTCATTTCTAAGGTCGGTTTTGGTATTATTCATGTGCGTATCCTCCCTTCTTATCCCATTATCAAACAGTTTAAGTTTACTTCGTACCTGTCAAAGGTGAGATTTTAAAATTTAATTAAATACGGCTGATTATTTAATACTCAAAGCTTATGTTAAAGATGAAGAAATATATATAATTCGAGCTAAATATAAATATTTTCTCAAATAAAAATATAATGATAACCTTTGATAGAGGAAAGGAATCTGAGATAGCGCTAAATTTAACTCTGCATGGCTACAAACAAATTTTTTAGCCATTCTTAACTAATTTCTTACTAATGGCTAATGACAAATTTAACTTGATAGCAATGGTCAGTATCTCTCAACTGAATAAATCAATTGTTTAGGCAAACGGAGGTAATCAATGATTCAAGACCAATTAATCGAAACAGTACGCATTAATGCCAGAAAAACAGACGCTTTCGATATTTTCAACTTGAAGTATTACATTGGCCCAAACCCCTATTTAGATAAGGGAGCGGTAGTGTTTGATTTTGATTTCACCGGGCATTTACCAACTTTACCTATTGAGGAATATGCCTTAATTATTGGAGAACGTTACCCACAAATACGCAATGAAAATTACCAATCCCATGCTCATCTGTTTGCTCGAACAGTCTCAGAAGTAGGAAAACTCGACATGGGTTTACACCTCGACAGGTGGAGTTATAAACAATATCCTGACTATTTTAGGATTGGGGTTGAATCACTTCATGCCCGTACCAGCCGAGGGGTAATTTATTGTGTTTGGGATTGGTTTGAAGCGATTACTCAGCATGATGAAGACTTTTCGTTAGAAAATCAGATCAAAAAGCTTCAGGATGTCTTTCGGCAATCTGTTTATGGTGGGCCGACAGTCTACGCCTTGTTACGTACCGCTTGCCAAAAAGGAATTCCCACCTTTTATTTGTGGGATGAAAGACTCATGCAATACAAAAAAAGAAAAAAATTAATTCGTGGGGTA
>CAZJJR010000147.1:7762-14699 GCA_964546365.1 uncultured bacterium
TTTTAAATACATTTGGTTTTCCAGTTCCGAAAGGTGATATTGTTTTCTCTTTGGGAGAAGCAAAGATCGCAGCAGAAAGAATTGGTTACCCAGTAGCAGTTAAACCTGTAGTCGGACACAAAGGAATTGGGGTGACAGCAGACGTGCAAAACCAAGAAGAATTAGAATTTGCTTTTGGTAGAGCGCTCAGAGCAATTCCTGAAGAACAAGCAATCGAAGTAATTGTCGAAAAAAGTATCAAAGGGGCAGATTTTCGACTGCTATGCGTTAATGGCAGATTCGTAGCTGCTACGGAACGTCGTCCGGCTTCTGTAGTTGGGGATGGTTATTCAACTATTGCCGAATTAATTAAGCGAGAGAATCGCAAACCAGAACGTTTGGATACACCAACTTCACCGATGAGTAAAATTCAGTTGGATGAAGCGATGGAGATGTATTTATCCGAACAAAAACTATCATTAGATAGCATACTAGCTAAAGATAGGATAGTTTATTTGCGAAAAGTAGCTAATCTATCATCTGGTGGTTTAAGCATAGATGCAACTCGCATACTTCACCCTGATAATATTATCCTGGCACAAGATATCGCGCAGCATTTTAGTTTGACTTGCTTGGGTATTGATGTCATTACTCAAGATATTTCTAAGTCCTGGAAATCGGGTAATTTCGCCATTTTAGAAATCAATGCTGCACCAGGAATTTTCATGCACTTAAACCCAGCTATTGGGGAAAGCGTTGATGTACCATCTTACATTTTGGAAACCTTTTTTAAGTCTGGTTTAGATGCCAGGATACCTTTAATTACCTTTAATCGAGTTTCCGTTCAAGAATTACAAGAAACGATCGATCATGTTCTTCTTCATCATCCCGACTGGGTAATCGGTGCGGTTTGTCGAGGGGGAGTCTTCATTAACCGTTCGGAAAAAATTCTCCACAAAGATTACAACACGAACGTGCAAAATTTGCTACGCAATCCTAAACTCGATTTGCTCATAGCCGAGTACCCAGAAGATATTTTGGAAAGAGACGGAATGTTTTATCAAGGTAGCAATGTAGTAGTGCTGGATAATCCAACAGAGACTGAAATGATGCTGGTGCGAGATGTTGATGAAGACTCGATCGTTGTTGTGAAGGAACAAAACAATGTTTCGATTCGAGGAAAAGGTTTAATAGAACAGTATAGCCTGGGAGCGGAAGAACCTTTTAAGCGGGTTTATCTCAAGGAAATTACGAAGATTTTGTAAGCTAAGATCTTGCACCAGAATTAGAAACCGGGTTTCTGGTAGTAACTCAATCTGAAAGAGTAGATTTTTAGTTAAGAAACCCGGTTTCTCAAGTTTTGTTGAGCTAGTTAGTTACTGCCAAACAAACACTTTTGCTTCGTACTCAGCTAAGTCAATCATTATTTGGCCGTCCTTAGCTTCCACATCATAGTTATATGTCCACTCATGCCAATTGCCATCGGCTGGGAAATTAGGAACGGTGTAGCCGGCTAAATAGCTATCGGAGAAATTTGCTACCACTACTACACGCGAGCCTTCATCATTCCAGCGGGTGTAAGCAAATACCTTAGATTCTGGATTTTCATGGAAAAAGTCAATGTTTTCGGTGTAAAGAGCATGGTTGTTTTTCCGTAGGTTAATTAATCCTTTGTAGTATTCAAACAAACCGCGATTTAGGTCATGCTGTAATAGCGTCCAGTCAATTTTGGAAGGGTCGGTGCTTTTTGGTTTATATTCGCCAAACTCTTGTCCCATCCACATTAAGGGGACGCCAATAGCTGTCATTAAAATGGCGGCTCCCAGTTTAATGCGCTTAAAAGCTTCCTCATCAAAAATATTGCGTTCTCCCAACTCCACCATGACACGATTGTGATCGTGATTTGTGATGTAATTGACGACATTAGTTGCGCCCATATAACCTCGGCGCTTGCAATCAATTACTTCTTTGAGGCGCTCTAGCTCGAACATATCGCCGCAAATGTGTGGTACGACGCAGTGATAAAAACTATCATGCCAACAACCATCCATTGGGCCTTCAATGTTAGTAATAGATGGGGTATCGGGGATAAATTCGGCAATATTATAGAAAGGCTTCATGGAAGCTACTTTTTTAGTTTCTTGCACGATCCAGTGCATGAAGTCGTAATTGGCTATTTGCCGAGCCGCATCATAGCGGATGCCATCGATATGATATTCTTCAATCCAAAAACGAACTGTATCTCCGATGAATTTCCAGGCGGGTTTAACATCTAGATTTTCGTCATAATGTTCGTAGTTAAATTCTGGCCCCCAGCTATTATCAGGATCGCGGGGAGAGTGGTGATACCAATAATCGTGATCGATTTGAGTAAGGGGACCAGATGCTTCTGAGTGGTTGTAAATCCCGTCCATGATGACACGAATACCCCGTGCATGGCACTCGTCAATGAATTGTTTTAATTCTTCTGTCGTGCCATAGCTGGTTTCTGTGGCAAAAAAATAGCGGGGATTGTAACCCCAACTGTAATCGCCTGGATATTCTTTAACTGGCATTAATTCGATGGCATTAATTCCCAGTTCGCAGAGGTAATCTAGTTTTTCGATCGCGTGTTTGTATTTGCCCCGTGGATAGGGGTCATCTTCACCGCCAGAAAAGTCAGCAATGTGCATTTCATAAATAACTAATTCCCGGTCTTGAGGCAGCAGTTTGTCATCGTGTTTCCAAACATAAGTATCGACAATTTTTTTACCGTCTTTGATTTTGATGTTGCCAACTCCTTGGCTTTCATCAACGTCGGTTGCATAAGGATCGATGACATCTACCCATTGATCTGGTTCAAAGAACCAACTTTTTGATTGAATGCGAAATTTATATTGATGAACTCCGTCTTCTAGTTCTACATGGGTGCGGAAATAACCATCTTTACCTTTTTCCATTGGGATTTCTTTCCAATCGGAAAAAGACCCAATTAAGGATGCTGCTTTGTTATAAGGAGCAAATAAGCTAAATTCAACAAGACTAGCTTTATCTTTTTTAGTGCTTTCCTGATTAGTCTTATTAAGTTTTGCGCTAGAATCAACTTGGCTAGTTATTTTATTAGATTTGGTAGTTGTCATAATTTTTTGTTACCTTGTGGTGATAAATACATTTTCTGGTTTTAAGCCGAGGCTGCCTATCACCCTAGAGAAATAAATCTATTTTGTACCTAATTCTTTAGGAATATTTTTAAAGAAAGATACTTGATTTATAAATTATTTTTTTATTAGTTAAAAATAAATCTCTGATATTAATTAAATTACTGGCTCAACCAAGCGATCGCAGCCCTGATCCATTCTTCTGCTTCTTTACTTTTCGCTACTAAACCATCCTGACTAATGGCTTCTAATGCTTTCATTACCTCGCTGTTGGTATATCCCAAAGCTAAGAGAGTCATTTCCACGTCTTCTACGATTTCTGGCGAAGGGCCAACGGAACGAGAAGTTGCGACGCCAGCCGAGTGCCGCCATTCTGCCAGTTTGGTTTTCAATTCTAAGGCAATGCGTTCGGCGGTTTTGTTGCCGACACCGCGAGTTTTGGCTAAGGCGCGGATATTACCCGTGACGATCGCCTGCACTAAGTCTGGCAGTCCCAAGGTGTCTAAAAGAGCGATCGCTAAAGCTGCGCCAATGCCATTTACGCTGACCAATTGCCGAAACAAATCTCGTTCTGCCGCTGAAGCAAAACCGTACAAACTCATTTGATCTTCTCGCACTTGTAAGTGAGTGAAGATTTGGACGATTTCTGCCTGTGGTTTTAACTGTTCTGCTAAACGGGGTGGGACTTGCAGTTCGTAGCCGATTTGGTTAACCTCTAAAATCAGCGTCATGCGATCGCTACTAGTTTTGTGAAAACCAACTACCGTGCCTTTCAAAAAATTAATCATGTTAGAAAGCCAAAATGATGTAAGCCTTCCAAAATTCCTCCAGCACAATTTGCCAGTGCTAAATACCGATAATCAGCTAAATTTGCTTCATACCAATCGCGGAGTTCTGGTTGAGCATTTCCTACAATAATACCTTTTGGTTCTCCTACACTAAATAAAGCAATATCATTACCAGAATCACCGCATACTACTGTTTGTTGGGGGTCTATTTCCCAATGTTGGCGCAGAAATTGTACTGCTAAACCTTTATTACCATTACGAGGCAAAATATCTAAATCTTTACCACCGCTATAAATTAATCGCGCATCAATACCGCGTTCTTGTAATAATGATTCCAAACGAGGCATCACTTCTGAGGCTGCTGTTTCTGCTAAAAAATAGCTAACTTTAAAAGGGCGCTGTTCTGATGATGGCTGAGGTACGAGATCGCTAAAGTTAGCACCGATGGATTCTGCTTCTTCTCGGTTCCAGCCTACCGAAAGTTGGCTAGACCAAGTGGGGTCTGGATCGCTGCTATCCTGATAGTAAATTTCCGTACCCACTGCGGCAATTAAAGCATCCGGTGATAAAAGATTTTTTTCCGCGACAAGTTGTTGGTAGAGTTGAGGAGAACGTCCGGTCGCGTAAACTATTTTCGTTCCGTGTTCTTGGCGATGTTGGCTTAATAGGTTATTGAGTTTTTCTAAAGCTCGATCGTCACCTACTAAAGTATTATCTAAATCTGTTACAAACAAGAATTGTGTCATAATCAGAAGAAACTATTTCCTAGTTTTACAGTAGAGTTTCTAGAAGTGAATGCAGCTAATCCTCTTTATTCTTAATAAACTTTGGGCAGAGCATTTATAATATTCGATTCAAAATAACTTGAATAAATTACGGCGCTCTGCCTTGGTAAAAATCAACACTAATTGCACTTTTTTTTGGAGGAAGAGAGAAATTAAAAACAGTAAATTAGTTTTTAATTTCTCATTTTTAATTCATGCTCAAGTTTGGGTTTGTTGAATAGTGCGAATTGCTTCTTGGGTAGATTGAACAGCTTGTGTATTTCCTTGCTCTTTAAAAAGTTGAGCAGCTTTTTGGAAATCTTTGAGGGCTGCTTGAGCATTTTTTAGATTGTAGTAAGTCACACCGCGATTGAAGAAAGCTTCTGCAAAATCCGGTCTGAGTTGAATAGACTTCGTGTAATCTTGAAGTGCTTCTTGATGCTTTTCTAATTTGTTGTAAGCAATGCCCCGATTGTAGTAAGCTTTATCATCATTTGGGTCGAGACGAATCGCTTCGTTGTAATCTTCGACAGCACCTTGATGATCTTTTAAATCATCTTTTGCATTACCCCGATTAATATAAGCTTTTGCATTATCGGGGTCGAGTTTGATAGCTTCGGTACTATCTTCGATCGCACCTTGATAATCTTTCAAGAAATAGCGAGCATAACCTCGATTGATATAAGCTTGAGTGAGTTCGGGATTCAGCTTGAGGGCTGCCGTGTAATCTTCAATTGCTCCTTTATAATCCCCTTGTCTAGCCTTTTCTATACCCCGGTTATAAAGTTCCACGGCACTCATTTGAGTGTTTGAGGAAGGTTCTGAAGTTGATCCGGTTCTGGGAGTGGATTCCGTATTGCGACTAGGACTTGAATTGGTATTACGGGTAGGCGTTGATTCGGTAGAATCCGGTTTTGATTCGACTTGAGTAGGAGTTACTTCAGTAGAGTCTGGTTTGGACTCTGCTTCGATCGGTGTTGATTCGGTGCGAGAATTTGGTTTTGCTTCTGTTTGAGAAGTCGTGTTCGACCTAGATTCGCTTGGTTTAGATTGAGCCTGGACAGCGGGAGAAATGCTAGCCAGTACAGTGGCGATTCCTACAATAGCAATTGTTTGTTGAATGGCTTTCATGGTGTTATTTGCACCTCTTTATCTGGAAATGATACATGGGTAATGAATTAGCAGTACACCCTAGAAACGAGAAATTTTACTTGTTTACGCTTTTGGGCAAACGGAAAAAATAGACAACCGACCAAAAGCAGATTTTTAAACTAGGGTTTAACCCTAAAAAGGGGGATGATAACCTGGTAGATGACGCTTAATTCCGTAAAATTGTTACCCAAACCGCAATTATTCTCATTTCCTCCCCTCAATCGTCAAGTATGGATTCTCGCTGCTGGTCGATTCCTGTTGGAAGTTGGCACTGGTTTCACTTTATTTTACGCACCGATTTTTTTTGTTAATCAAGTATTTTTATCGGCTACTCAAGTAGGTATCGCCTTGGGAAGTGCTTCGATTTCTGGTGTAGTAGGTCGCATCTTAGGGGGTGTATTTGCGGACTCGACCTTTTGGGGTCGTCGGCGGACTTTATTGCTTTCTGCGGCTATTTCTGCTGTTGCATCCTTTGTCTTAGGTACTACTAGCAATTTCTCGTCTTTAGTCGCTGGTAATCTGCTGATGGGGTTGGGTATGGGTTTTTACTGGCCTGCAACAGAAGCAGTGGTAGCGGATTTAACTGAAGGTGAACATCGAAAGGAAGCTTACGCGATCGCTAGATTAGCAGATAACTTGGGCTTGGGGGCGGGAATCATTTTAGGCGGCGGATTAATTGCGACGACTGGTGCTTATAGAGCGCTATTTTTGATTGATGGGCTATCTTTTTTGGTGTTTTTTGGGGTGGTTTATTTTGCGATCGAGCAAACTTATCAACCAAAGGCAATCAATAGTCATGGTCAATCACCTTTTGATGGTTGGATTACAGCACTGAGCGATCGCCGTTTGTCGGTCTTTGTAGTAGTCAATGTTATTTTTACTACTTACATTTCCCAACTACACAGTACCATGCCCTTATATTTCAATAAATATATATCAACCGCCAATTCTACGGGTTTTCCGACCAGTACTATTAGTGCCTTATTCACTTGGCACATGATTTTGACCATTTTGTGTTTAATGCCGATCGCGCGAATCTTAAAGCGATTTAGTCAGCCTAAAGCTTTGAGTATTTCTGCCTTACTCTGGGCAGTAGGATTTTGTTTGCTTTGGGTAA
>CAZJJR010000148.1:0-3071 GCA_964546365.1 uncultured bacterium
GGATTTCTGGGGATATTTCCCTTAGGCGATCGCTTCCATCCAATTCGCAGATCGTCGAAGCACAAGTATGGATCGTCGATGCAAATGGGCGCATTTCTTTAGTAGCTAATCTTCCCCAGCACAAACCTGTATTTGGCAATTTTTCAAGTTGTTAAAGCGAAGGGGGGAAGGGGAAAGGGCAGGGCTAATTCATTGTCGCCAAAGAAAATTTATATACATGGGGAGGTGGGGGGATGGGGAGGTGGGGGGAAAGAGATCGAAAATCATTCTTCCTTTGTTTGCCTGACTTTGGTAGATCTCAATCCTGAACAAATTATTTTCTCTCGTCACAATGATTAGCCCTGGGGAAAAGGGGGAAGACTAACTTCTGACTCCTGAATCCTGACTCCTGAATACTGACTCCTGAATCCTGAATTCTGACTTCTGAAAATTATGGACAGACTAAAGCCACTGAAAAGCTGGTTAAGAAGAATTAGTTTGGTTATATGGCTTGGTTTCGTGAGTTTTTTGTTAATAATTACCGTAAGTCCGCTGATAGCGACGGAGCGATCGCATTCCTCAACGGTGCAACAAGTGGTGACGACTTCTCAATTAATCGAAGAGGGTAAGAAAAGATTTGAAGCGGGAAAGTTTTTTGAGGCGGTTGAATTTTGGCAGCAAGCGGAGAGATTTTATCACGTCCGAGGCGATCGGCTCAATCATGCACTCAGCCTGAACTACTTGTCGTTAGGGTTTCAACAATTGGGAAAATGGGAAGAAGCTAAAAAGGCGATCGCGACTAGCTTAAATTTACTGTCATCTTTTCCCAAATTAAATAGAGAGGCAAATGCGGTTTTCGCTCAAGCCCTGAATACTCAAGGTAAGCTTCAGTTAGCCACCGGACAAGCAGAAGCAGCGCTCGATAGTTGGCAAATGGCAGAACGAATTTACCAACGCAGTCAAGATTTATCGGGAGCGTTGGGTAGTCAGATCAATCAAGCTCAAGCATTACAAACTTTGGGATTGTACCGCCGATCGCAAACTATTTTGGAACAAGCAACCGCTCAATTGCAAACAGAAACGGATTCTACATTGAAAATAGTCGGTTTGCGAAGTTTGGGTACTGTCTGGCTGGCTTTGGGACAATTTACGAAGGCGGAAGAAGTTTTGCAACAAAGTTTGGCTCTAGCACGAGAATTAAACTTATCCGCAGAGATCGGCGCTAATTTTTTCAGTTTGGGAAATGTGAAAAAAGCACTTCAAGATATTGAAGGTGCTTTGCAATTTTACCAACAAGCGGCGGAAATCGCGCCCAGCCCGATCGCGAGTTTGGAAGCAAGGGTAAATCAATTTTCTTCTCTCATCGATCTGAAAAGATGGAGAGAAGCCTTGGTACTGTTCGATCGAATCGAGCCTTCTCTCGCTAACATAACTGCCAGTCGGAGCGTAATCTTTGCTCGAGTTAACTTGGCTACTAAGTTAATGGAGTTGCAAAGTAGAGGAGAAATATCAGCGCAGGCGATCGCAGATATTTTAGCGAAAGCAGTACAACAAGCAAAGCAAATTAAAGATAGCAGGGCCGAATCCTATGCTATCGGTCAATTAGGAGCGCTATACGAAAGAAACGGACTTTTTAGGGAAGCTCAAAATTTGACTTCGATCGCTTTATCGATTTCGCAGCAGATTCAGGCTGAAGATATTACCTATCGGTGGGAGTGGCAATTGGGGCGGCTGTACGATCGCCAAGGCAGTAGAAAAGAATCCGTCGCAGCATATCGGGAGTCGGTGGCTATTTTGCAGTCGATTCGCAAAGATCTGATGGCAACTAGTTCAGATGTAGAGTTTTCGTTTAAGCAGTCGATCGAACCGATCTATCGCGAATTGGTTAAATTGTTAGTGCAAGGCGATTTTCCCACTCAAGAGGATTTACAACAAGCACGTCAAGCGATCGAGGAATTGCAATTAGCAGAACTGGAAAATTTTTTTCGATCGGCTTGTATCGATGTCCATACCAAACAAATCGATCGCCTCGATCGATCGGCGGCGATCGTTTATCCGATTATTTTGACAGACCGCCTCGCAGTAATTCTTTCTTTGCCAGGAAAAGAACTGAGCGTTTACACTACTTTTTTACCCAAACAGGAGATAATTGCCACGTTAGAGCAAGCTTTGGGTTCTTTAAATCCGATTTTCCCAGATGGAGAACGAGTGCGTTTATTTCAACTATTTTACGATTGGTTGATTCGTCCCGCCGAGACGGAATTGAGTGCAAATCAGATCGAAACTTTAGTATTCGTACTCGATAGCGAATTGCGAAGTTTACCGATGTCGGCTCTGTATGACGGACAAAAGTATCTGGTAGAAAAATATAATATCGGGATCAGTTTGGGATTGCAGTTATTAGAAACGCCTGAAATCGCGGAGAAACAAAAGTTACAAGCTGTGATTGGAGGATTAGCAGAAGCACGTCACGGATTTGTTGCTTTACCGGGTGTTCTTGATGAATCAAAGCAAATTGCGGCTAAATTGCCTGCTAAATTGTTGCTAGATCGCAATTTTACGAAACAAAATTTAGTTAGCCAAATTAAGCAGGATGATTATCCATTAGTTCATCTTGCTACTCACGGTCGATTTAGTTCTAAGCAGGAGGATACGTTTATTTTGACTTGGGATGAGCGACTGACGATTGAGGATTTGAGAGTGCTTTTGCGATCGCGATCGCAATATGGTACTCGTCCGATCGAGCTTTTAGTCCTCAGCGCTTGCGAAACAGCCGAAGGAGATAGCCGCGCGATCTTAGGATTGGCAGGATTAGCCGTGCGTTCCGGCGCTAGAAGCACTTTAGCAACTTTATGGTCTGTGAATGATGCCTCTACAGCCGTTTTGATGAAAGAGTTTTATCAAGCTTTCGTGCAAACTCGATCGAGTAAAGTGAAATCTCTTCGCCAAGCACAACTCGAACTTATACATAGTTCTGAATATAATCATCCATATTATTGGGCACCATTTATTTTGGTGGGAAATTGGCTTTAATACCAAATCCGGTTTAATTACCCCCGTTACGATCAACCGCAGGGGAGCAGGGGAGCAGG
>CAZJJR010000148.1:3113-14662 GCA_964546365.1 uncultured bacterium
TATAAAAAGGGTAAATAACCTGTATTTGGTATAATACTAAATCCGCAATAAAATTATTGCCATTTAAGTTTTTTTCATACCCCATACCCCATTCCCTATGCCTTAATCCTGCATCACGGTAAAGCGATTTCTTCCTAGTTGTTTGGATGTATAAAGTGCGCGATCGGCACTCAGGATTAAATCTTCAAGTAATAAAGAATCGTTGAGCTTTTCATCGTGTTTGATACTTGCTACGCCGCAACTTAAAGTAACGTATTTATCAACTGTAGAAGTCTGATGAGTAATTTGTAATTCTCTGATTTGATTCACAATGCGTTCGGCAATTTTGGCAGCAGCTTCCAGCTTTGTTTGAGGTAAGATAATTACGAATTCTTCTCCGCCATAACGAGCTAATAAATCCGTGGTGCGGATTAGCTTGCGAATGGTATTGGCTACCTGCTGCAAACAAAGGTCGCCAGCTACGTGACCGTAAGTATCGTTGTAGAGTTTAAAGCAATCTACATCGCACATGATCAGGGAAATATGTTCTTTTTTCGTGAGGTGTTCGGCGAGTTGTTGCTCGAAATAGCGGCGGTTGGCAACTTGAGTTAAAGGATCGTAGTAAGCAATATTACGAAGGTTATTTCCGTACAGGAGCAGACAAGCGATCGCAGAAAATGTTAATCCCAACCAAGGAGATAATACAGCGATCCACCAACCGTTTAAAAACAGCAGGTAACTGATTGTAAAAATGATGCCTCCAGCTACCGATAATGCCAGAAAAACGCCCAAATAAGATAAATGTTTTCCCAAGTAATTTTTATCTAAAATCGTCCAGCTAATTGCCGCACCGAGGAGTGACCAAAATAGAATCCAAAGCCATTCTAGGTAATTAGTCACGCCCTGGATTAAAGGACGACCGTCTAAAGCACTGCTGAGGAGTTGCGAAATCAGATTGGCTTGAATGAATACGCCAGGGGTTCTAGAAAATTTAGTGCGTCTAGTACCGTCATAAGCGGTGAGGAAAAAATCCTTAGCACCTTCGGCGGTTGAGCCGATCAAAACAATGCGATCGCGCACCAAGCGATCGGGAAATTTGTTATTGAGGAAATCAGTCAATGAAATAGTATGAAAATTGTCCTGAGGGCCTCGAAAATTCAGTAAAATTTGATATCCATTTTCATCAGCGCTAGCGTATCCGCCATCATCTTTACGAAACGCATTAAACACGGCTCTTCCTAGTTTGTACTGCTCGGATGAACCTGGTAAAGATTGCAATTTAATGCCTTCTGCTTCTAAATATTTTAAGGCGATTTTTGTCCCCAAACCTAGATAAATTTGACCGTTTTCGTCTCTAGCCGATAACAAGTACCGCCGGATTCGATCGTCTGCATCTGATGCTATATCAACAATTCCCACTTGACCCAATTTAGCTAAAGATGGAGGTGGAGGAACTTGCCAAACACCAAACCGTTTTTGAACGCCGAAAAGGTTGGGAGTTGAGCGAAATATGTTAACTAGTTTTTCGTGACCGGGTTCAACAGGTAAATCTCGATAAAGGTCTAGTCCGATCGCTCTGGGTTTTTGTTTGTTTAATTTTGTTAGTAACTCGGCTAAAACTCGATCGGGAATTGGCCACACTCCTACATTAGAAATATCTTGGTCGCTAATCGTAATAACTACAATACGGTTATCTGGTGGCTCTAATGGACGTAAGCTAAAAAAACGGTCGAGAATCTTACATTCTGAAACTTCTAGTAATCCAACCATGCTAGACATAATTACTAAAGCTGTCGAACTGAAGGCGACATTTAATAATTTCCATTTTTCGAGTAATGATTTTCGAGGTGTGATTTTCTTGGTTTCCTGTATGATGCCGATCATTGATTCACTAGTTGGATACCAAGGGTTTTGAAGAGATCTCGCTTAATCCAACTGACTCTAGCAACCTCTCCCACGTGGCGGCTAATGATTTATCTTGAGGATGTTGCTGCTTTAGTTCTGCAAGGGTTTTCAACATATCGTACCAAACACCATTAGAAGCATATAAAGCAGCGCGTTCTATCTCGGAAGATCGCTGTAATTGACTTGTTAAGTTTGGGTTTTGCTGAGTGCGTTGTATCCAAATGCTAACAAAAGGACTATCTGGTTTGAGTTGACCGGAGCATAAAATCGCAAATCCCCACTGATAGCGCTTGTTGATTTCTAGTGGAGGTGCTGTGGGAGGTAGGGTGAGGCCGATCGCACCTTCATCGCCCGTCAGAGGCAAAATAGATTGATAATGTAACTTTCCAGTTTCATCTTTAACTGCGAACAGTGCTTGTCGCGCAGAGGTAGGAGGAACGTAAACGAAGAGGGTGGGACGCTCGGATAAAGTGAAGCCATTGTGGGAACCGTTTGGTGCAAGTGCCATCAAGCGCTGAACTCGATCTGTGGAATTTTCACCACAGTTTAAATCTCCACGGGATGCCGTACCTCTGGTATCTTTAGGAGCGCCGCCTCTTGGTGGAATAAAAATGATGGAAGTATCGGCTTGTCCTGGCATTTGAGGAAAGATTGATAAAGCGAGACATAGTATAACTATATTAAAAGTGCATAACCACAAATTATTTTTGTCGGTCATGTATGCTTTCATAATTTTCCCTCTTTCAAAAACCCTAGAACTACTGAATATGTAATGAAATCTAATATCTAAATTTTAGCTTTTTAGTTTTTGTTTAGGCAAAAACTTAATTGTTTTATAAAAAATTTATGAATTTAAATTTGTTTAATTTACTGGGCCTTAGCAAAATTAAATATGTATGTGTCGGGCAATCTTTTGCTCGTAATTTCAATCTTTAATCATAATTTGATAAGATAAAAAATGTCATCCGCCATTTATCGGATTTTTATCGGCAAGATTGGCATTTAAATAGTATGGAGCGATACTTACCCGTCTTAAACTGGGGGCTTTCCTATCGGCGCGAGTTTTTATTTGGAGATATTACGGCTGCGATCGTAGTTGCTAGCTTACTGATTCCGCAAGGGATGGCTTACGCGATGTTAGCGGGTTTACCTCCTCAAGTCGGTTTGTATGCTAGCATTCTGCCCCAGATCGTCTATGCTCTTTTAGGGACTAGTCGAGTGCTATCCGTTGCACCGGTAGCAGTGGATTCCCTGATGGTGGGAGCGGCAGTCAGTAGTTTAGCACCCCACGATACTCCTGAGTATTTATTGTTAGCATTAACTTTAGCTTTTTTAGTAGGGGTGCTGGAAATCCTGATGGGAGTTTTTCGGTTGGGATTTTTGGCTAATTTGCTCGGTCAGGCAGTAATTTCTGGTTTTATCAGTGCGGCGGCAATTATTATCGGGATCAGCCAAATCAAACATTTGTTAGGACTCAAAATTCCTCAGACCGAATCTTTAATTAATTCGATCGCGAACATTGCTCGAAATTTTGGTTCGATTAACTGGGTTTCCCTTGGTTTAGGAGCGACTGGTATCGGTATTTTGTTATATTTCAATCAAATACTAGGAGGACAATTAAAGCGCCTGGGATTCGGCGAACCGAAGATTATTATCATTACTAAAATGGCTCCTTTATTGTTGGTTATTTGTACTTCTCTGTTAGTTTGGACGTGCAGATTAGACCAATTAGCAGGTGTGAAGGTAGTTGGAGATATTCCGAAAGGGTTGCCACCTTTGACTGTTCCCAGCTTTGACTTAAATATTTTGCAGTGTCTTTTGCCAACAGCTTTAGCGATTAGTTTTGTTGGTTTTATGGAAGCTTTTGGTACTGGTAAGGTTTTAGCTAGTCAGGGTCAGCAAAAGTTAGATGCGAATCAAGAATTAATTGCTTTGGGTGCGGCAAATGCTAGTGCGGCATTTACGGGTGGCTATCCGATTACTGGTGGTTTGAGTCGTTCGGTGGTGAATTTTTCGGCTGGTGCAAATACGGAATTATCCTCGCTCGTTACCGCTGCGATCGTTACGGTAACTATACTTTTGTTCGCTCCTTTGTTTTATTTTCTGCCCCAAGCTTGTTTGGCGTCGATTATTTTAGTTGCTGTGGCTAATTTATTGGATTTTGGCACTCTCAAGCACTTGTGGAATAATGACAAAGGAAATGCGATCGTATGGTGCGCTGCATTTGCAGGCGTCCTGCTGACAAGCGTGGAAAAGGGAATTTTGTTGGGCGCAGTAGTTTCCTTCGCTTTGCACTTATGGCACTCAAAGGATGAAGGATGAAGTTTGAAGGATGAAGTCTGAAGGATAAAAATTAACTTATTTTCTTTTTCTCCTCTGCACCCCTGCACCTCTGCACCCCTGCACCCCTGCACCTTTGCACCCCTGCACCTCTGCACCTCTGCACCCCTGCACCCCTGCACCCCATCCCCCAGAAGCTTATCGAGGAACAGCATCTAATGGTACGTCGAGAATTTTGTATTTTTGCCAACCAATTGCATCGAAATGCCACCATTCTTTCGATAGGGGAATAAATCCGCGTCTTTTCATGGCAGAACCGAGTAAAGCGCGATTTTTCTTTGCTTCAGCGCTAGCACCGGCGTAAGTTATACTGGCGCGTCTGGTAAAGTTATCAAATTCGGTGGGCATTTCTAATTCTTGTCCGTTGCGATCGACTAACGTGATATCTACTGCTGCACCGCGATTATGCTTAGAACCTCTAGCTGGGTTTGCTACATAGGGACGTGCTTCCCGCACTTGCCACATTAATTTTTGTACTGATAAAGGACGGTAGCAATCGTAAACTTTCAATCCCAATCCTTGTTTTTCTAAATCTTGTTGCACTTGTGATAATTTTTCGGCAACTTCTCCTCTCAATATGCAACGCGCCACGGGATAAACTTGTTTTTTCATAAAGTTGTTTTCCGTAGCGTAACGAATATCTAGCAATATATTAGGATTGACTGTTTGAATATCAACCAGTTGTGCTTTATCGATTTTTTTTGGCTGGGGAGTTTCTTTGAGTGGAGGTGGAGTCGGGGTAGATGTAGCAGGGGTTTCTATTTTAACGGCGGTATTGTTTGGTTGGTTGACAGGATTAGAAGAGGAAACATTTGATACATTGTTAAAATTTTGGCATCCGAAAAATAAACCCAGCCAGAAAGGAACGACGATTAATAGCAGCAGTTTTTTCTTTGTAATCACAAGCCATTACCGATTAGACTAAATGGTGTCCCTGCATTTGTTATATTACCGGATTGCGATGCCTACTATGGTGAGGAGAGATCTAACGCTGTGTTTCAAAGTTGAGATCCCCCCAACCCCCCTTAATAAGGGGTGCTAATAAAAATCCATAGTTGTAACTAGCAACTTGAGTTAATTAGTAGAGTAGGTTAGGTACGGGAAATCAACGAAAGTAATTTCAAGCAGTCGTTAGCAAACTGCGCCTTAACCCTCCATCACCCTTACGGGTAATATTTATCAACATTTTTTCTTATAAACTTGAAATAGAGTTTCTTTGATTATGTCGTCTTGAGTAGGTAAGGGAAATTAGTGGAAAGCGCAGAAAGTTAGATGCTGATTGGTTTAGTAGAGGAAAATGCGATCGCAAGATCGCAAACCGAAAAAAACTGTTTTTAATTGTCAGCCAATCAAGACATTTAATTCAGTAAATGTAGGTTAAGATACGTAACAATTACGTATTTATGCTGAAGCCTAAGTTATAACAGTAAGTAGCTAATTAGTCAGGGCTTTAAAGGCATTAAAACTAACAAACGCTCCTATACAAATAGCGCTTTTACAAAAATTTCTCACCGATTTATGCCTTTTGCACACCTATTTTATAACCGTTTACACTGTAATTTTGACATAGTGTGAATGGAAAATTGTATGGAATTTTTTCCAAAAAATAAACCTTTTTACTCAATAGGAAAGTCAGAATGACCAGAAAAATTGAGATTATTTCCGATGGTCGGGTATATGAAATAGTAGATGGTCAACCCATTGAGATTGGCGATACCCAAGGACAAGTATCCTTACTGATTCAAGCATTAGAATTCAGTCAAGCTGAAACCTTTGAAATTGCCCCAAGCGATGCAGTTCCTCGTAGTGGAGGTGAACCTCGGAGGAGTACTCGCAAAATCGATCGAGAAGGAATTCAACTGATTAAAGCTTTTGAAGGAGTTTATTTAGAAGCATATCAAGACCCCATTGGCATATGGACGATCGGGATCGGACATACCAATGGCGTGCGACCGGGTATGAAAATTACGGAAGCCCAAGTAGAAGAGTTTTTGCAAAGTGACGTAGAAAAATTTGAAATTGCCGTCAATGATGCGGTTAAAGTATCGATCGATCCCAATCAATTTTCAGCTTTAGTATCTTTTAGTTTCAACTTAGGGCCAAGAGCTTTATTTCAATCAACTCTTTTAAAGCTGTTAAATCAGGGGGATATTCAAGCAGCCGCCAACGAATTTCCGCGCTGGAACAAAGCTGGAGGACAAGTTTTTCTCGGTTTAACTCGCCGAAGAATGGCTGAGAGAGCTTTATTTTTAGGAAAACCTTGGCAACCTTTCTTGGAATACGACGTTTTGCGGCTAACTCAACCTCAAATGCGCGGAAAATACGTGCGTTACGTTCAAGAATGTTTAAGCAAAAAGGGTATTGAAATTCAGCCAGATGGTATTTTTGGGGATTCCAGCGATCGCGCAGTTAAAAAATTCCAGCAGCAGAAAAGGTTAACAGCGGATGGGGTAGTCGGACTGGAAACTTGTAAAGCTTTAGGCTTGTGAAATGCAGTAACTCAATTATTTGGAAAAAACTGAGTTGCTGCTATTCATAACTTGGCAATCGTTCTTTTGTACAACTGAACAATTTAGGAGTTAAAAATGACTGATACGGATATTAACACCCACTCTCACGCAGAAGATTTTGAATTTGAACCTTGTGATGAAATTAATGAAGGAGAAGCCCGTGCTGCCCTGGAAGGAACTCGTGCGCCGTGGTCGGGTTTAATTCAAGATGCACCAGGTTGCTCGACATCAATTGTCAATGGTTTATCCCAACAATTGATTCATCAAATGAATGTCATTACTGCCAATATTCTTATCAGTTGCGATGACTTAAATGTAGATTTAGAAAGTGCTGCTTGGCCTTTTATCCAACCACCTGCTAAAGAAGCATTGGCACGAGCGATTAAAAATCGAGGAAAAACTCTAAAAATTAATTCAGCTTATCGCACGATCGCACAACAATTTCTCTTATATAAATGGGGCAGAGGTTGCGGTTACGGCATTGTCGCAGCCCCAGGAAAAAGCAATCACCAAAGCGGTTTAGCATTAGATATTGATGACAGTGCAGGCTGGCGTCCGTATCTAGAAGCGCAAGGCTGGAAATGGTTTGGCCCGAAAGACCCACCGCATTTCGATTACATTAGCGGCGGAAAAGATATTCGCGGTACGGCAATGCTAGCTTTTCAGAAACTTTGGAATAAAAACAATCCCAATGCCAAAATTTTAGAAGATGGAGTTTATGGCAATCAAGTAGAAAGTTGCTTAAATAAATCTCCTGCTGACGGGTTTAATATTGCACCGTGGGACGAACATCCCAGAACATTAAGATTATGCCGACCGATGTTGCAAGGTTCTGATGTGCGGAAAGTTCAAGAAGCTTTGGTGAAGGCAGGTTGCGTTACTGATGTTGATGGTATCTTCGGCAAAAAGATGGATGCTGCCGTGAAACAATATCAGCAACAACAAGGCTTAGTTGTAGATGGAATTGTTGGCCCTGCAACGCTGAGCAAACTTCTCTCAATTAAGTAGAAAGTCATTAACTATTCTGCTCGGTTTGAGAACTGTTATTGTCATGAACCGCGAAGGACGCCAAGGAAAAAAAAGAAAAAGTACATAATCGAATGGCACGCTTGTTAAGCGAGGCTCCAGCCTCGCGATCTCTAGTTCCCAGGCTGAGCCTGGGAACTAGGAAAGGAAGCAATACTGCTCGATATTTGCATAAAATTCTGGTTTTCGTAGGTTGAGTTTACGTTAGGAAACCTAACAAAGTGTTGGATTTCACTGATTATAAATGAGGGTAACGGTGGGTTATGCCAAGCTATGCAAACACCAGTGCCTAACTTAAGTTTTTGTTGTGAATTGTGCAAGATGTGAGTAACTCTCACTACTTGACTAAAAGGAATTGATAGCAAATTGAATACTGATTAAAGGAACGTTTGATATGAATCAAGCAGTTCGTAATTTAGCTATTTTAGTAGGAATTAACAATTATCAAACTGAAAAGGGAATTAATCCGCTGAAAACTCCCGTCAATGACGCTAATAAACTGGCGCAAATTCTGGAAAATGCGTACAATTATGATATTAAAATTTTATTAGACGACGCCGCCAATTTTCAGGGGATTAACAACTTATTACAGGAGTTGAAACAAGGAAGCATTATCCTGGCAAATAATCAAGTAATGGAAGTTAATTCTTACGATCGCATTCTTTTTTACTTTGCCGGACATGGAATTGCTTTAGATGGATTAGATCGCAAAGAAGGGCCATCTGGCTTTCTCATTCCCCAAGATGCCAATAAGAATGATAAAAATACTTTTTTGCCGATGCAGCAGTTACATGATGTTTTGATTGACCTCAAATGCCGTCATTTATTGGTGATTCTTGACTGCTGCTATGCGGGTGCGTTTAGATTTAGTAGAAATTTAGTTCCCTATCAAAAATTGTACCGCCAACGGTACGATCGCTTTATGAAAGGAAAAGCGCAACAAATGCTTTTTTCGGCGGCTTACGATGAAAAAGCGTTGGATGTTTTGACTCGTTTGGGGGAACGAGAGTTAGATCGTACCAAAAAGAATTCTCCGTTTGCAGAAGTATTATTTAAGGCACTGGAGTCTGATGCAGATATTATTCAAGATGGTGCGATTACAGTTTCTGAACTTTACATTTATCTAGAAAATGAGCTAGCGAAGATTACCGATCGACAAACTCCTGGTTTGTGTTGGCTGAAATATCACGAAAAAGGAGAGTATATTTTTGAAATTCCGGGTTTTCAAGCCAGTAAGCTAGAAAATGCACCGCCTCTAGACCGAAATAGCAATCCCTATCGCGGTTTGAAACCTTACGAACCAGAACACAGCAATTTGTTTTTCGGGAGAAACCGAGCGATTGGCGAACTGATCGATCGAATATCCGATCCGAAAAAGCGATCGCTAACTGTTGTACTTGGCCCTTCTGGGAGTGGCAAGTCAAGTTTAGTTAAGGCAGGATTGATACCCCGTTTGCCAACAGAAAATTGGCAAATCATTGCACCGATGCGTCCGGGTAAGGCTCCTTTTAAATCTCTTGCCGAAGCGGTTTTACTCACAACCCAAAAAACCGTCACGGTTGACCGAGAAAAAATTGATGTTTTGAGCCAAGAGTTACAAGCAAACCCCCTAAATTTAATTAATTTTTTGAGGGTAAATAATCGTAATCCTGCGGCAAATTTACTGCTAACGATCGATCAATTTGAAGAATTGATTACTTTATGTTCGGTTAAGGACAAAAGATTGTTTTTAACTTGGCTCAAGCAACTTTTAGCTGCAAATATTACGCAATTGCAGGTAATTATTACTTTGCGATCGGACTTTGAACCGCAGTTTGCCAGGGAACTGTTAGAGCAAAGTGAATGGATGGCAGCGTGGTACGTGGTGCCACCGATGACTCAGGATGAATTTCGAGATGCGATCGCAAAACCTGCCACAGAAAAAGTGCTGTTTTTTGAGCCGCCTGACTTAATAGAACAGTTGATTAATGATGTGGTGCAGATGCCTGGAGCTTTGCCTCTGCTATCTTTCACCCTCAGCGAACTTTATCTGAAGTGTTGGGAACGCTGGCAAGAAGGACAAACTAATCGAGTAATGACGCGGGAAGATTACCAGCAATTGGGTGGAGTAATCGGTTCTTTAACTCAAAGAGCAACAGAAGTTTATCACTCATTAATTAAAATTGATTCTGCTTATGAAAAAACCATTCCTCATGTCATGCTGCGAATGGTAGCAATTAGCGGCGAATTAGCTCGCCGAAGAGTCTTAGAAAAAGAACTAGAATTTCCAGAGCCAGAAAATCAGCGAGTGAAAACAGTTATTCAAAGTTTTTTAGATGCTCGTTTGTTGGTGAAAGGAACTAATTCGGAAGGTCAGCCTTATGTAGAACCCGCTCATGATGCGTTAAATTTGGGATGGGATAAACTACTGGTGTGGAAACAAGAGGAACAAGAAAACTTACTTCTCCAACGACAGTTAACTCCGGCGGCTTTTGAGTGGGAAAAACATCAAGAATCCCGGTTTCTTTGGCACGCCAATCCTCGTTTAGATTTGTTGAAACGGGTGCTGGATTCTCGCGATCGCTGGTTTAACAAAATAGAGACTGAATTCGTGCTAAACAGTATTAGAGAAAAACACAAAAATACCGTTGTGCGCTGGAGCCTGATTGCTGGGGCATTCGTCGCCTTAAGCGGTTTTACTGCGACAATTTTTATTCAATTTCAACAAACTTTGCTGCGGGAAAAAGCTGCCACAGCCGAGAATTTATTAACTAAAAAACCTGTAGATGGTTTAGTGATGGCAATTGCAGCAATGGGAAGCAGTCAATCTCTATTGAAGCCATTTCTCAAACCAGCTCTTAAATCAGCACAATCCAGCTTATTCAGTGCAGTAGAAACCGCCAGAGAGCGCAACCGTTCGATCGGTCATAGTTCTGGCGTTACGTCTGTGGCGATTAGTCGTGATGGAGCGATCGTAGTTAGCGGTAGCGATGACAAAACGGTGCGGTTATGGAACTTGCAAGGAAAACTTTTGGTTCCTCCTTTAATCGGTCATACAGCTAGAGTTACGGCGGTAGCAATTAGCCCTAACGGTCAAATAATTGCTACTGGTAGCAGCGATAATACCGTGCGATTGTGGAATTTACAAGGTCAACTTTTAGCGCCGCCTTTCCGTCATGAAAGTGGTGTAATTGCAGTTGCTTTCAGCCCAGATGGACAAAAGATTTTCAGTGGGGAATTCTTGGATGCGAAAGTGCGAATTTGGGATTTACAAGGTAATCTTTTAGCACCTCCGTTCAATGCTAATCAACTGGATGTTGCGACTAATTCAGTTGCTTTTAGTCCAAATGGTGACATTCTGGCAGCTGGAATATCTAATGGCTCGATTCAACTTTGGACGGTTCAAGGTAAAGCGATTGGTAAACCATTTAGGACTCTGGAAGGTTTTTCGGAATTCTTAGCATCAAGACCAGACCTTTCCCAAGAAGGTTTTGCCGAAACGGATGCGATCGCATTTAGTCCAGATGGACAAAAAATTGTCAGGGGTGGATTTCACAAAACAGTAGAATTATGGGATTTGCAAGGAAATTTACTCGCGCCTCCCTTTGAACATGATGATTTCGTGACATCTGTAGCTTTTAGTCCCGATGGTAAGACGATCGTTAGCGGCAGTATTGATGGAACTATTCGACTTTGGGATTTAAAAGGTCACTTAATTGCGCCCATTTTTAGAGGACATACCAGTACTGTTTCTGCTGTTATTTTTAATCCCAATGGCAAGACAATTATCAGTGCAGGCGGTTCTGAATC
>CAZJJR010000149.1:0-12722 GCA_964546365.1 uncultured bacterium
CCCTGCATACCACTGATTTTGAGTAACGTCCCAGTTCCCGATTTCCGAAAGATCGATCGCAGCACAAGCAATTCCCTCTGCTTGTAACCTTTGCATAGTGCGTAGCTGCACGCTAGACTTACCCATTTGTCTGGATGTCCAGACGTAACAAAATTCGCCAGCTTTTAAACCAGCATAAAAATCATCATCTGCTTGTCGTTTTACATAAGTGGGAGCATTCGGTGGTAGACTTCCCCCGACTTGATAAATGTTTGCCATTTGTTATTTTTTATTAGTCATTAGTCATTTGTTAATTAACTAGGAAGATTTGATATTAGTTTAAGTAGTATTACTCGACTTCAAAATCTACGTTAGTAATGCCACTACTTGTACAATTAACCTCTCTTTGACGGGGAAAAGTTTTCACGGGAAGCTGGGAACCAGATTCGTTGCGGAAAACTCGCAAAACATAACGACCGACTGGCAGAGATGACAAACGATAAGAAGGATTAGAAGCATCAACCCGTGCCATTTTTGAGAGTGGTTCATCACTATCGGGATCGGAAGGTACGACATAGTAAGAGCGATCCCTTTGGATACCAGAACCGAATAATCTTCCGCTAATTGAACAAGATTTTCTTGATTGTTTAGATTCGGCTGTTACTTGAGAAAATTCAGAATTAACTAATCTTTTTCTAGTAAGTGCTTCAGCAGTTTCTACCGCTAAATTACTTACTAAAAAGGTTACTAATAATAAGGTTACTGCGTAAAACGTTCGTGTTATTTTCATCCACCACTTGCCAAGCGCTCTTGGAAATATTGACGATATAAATGACAACGTGGTTTCACATCGTTACCTTGGAGATTTACCAATCCCATACTGTGTAATTTAAAAGCGATAACTGCTTCTAAACGGACGGGGTTAGAGGTGGAAACAACTTCTTTGATTGCGGCTGCTAATTGTGGATGTTGTTGTAAGTTCCATAAGTGACGACGCAAATGGTCGCTGTAAAGTCCGGCTTCTGTAGGAGCAGTTTCTAAAAGTTGTTCGAGAGTAATATCTTGACGAGCGATATGATAAAAAGCCAACCGAATTAAAAATGGATGTCCTCCTACCATATTCATCAGTTGTTCTACCTGAGAAGTTTGCCAATTCAATCCATAACGTCGTGCTAGTTCTTGGACTTGTACGGCGGTGAATTCTGGTAAATCGATCGGCAAACCAACGTTGAAAGGGGATTGATTGATATCTAAAGGAATGTACACTTCTGTAGAATGAACGACGATCAACCGCAGTTTTTTCCAAATCTCCTTTTTCTTCGATTCTTCGTGCCAAGTTCGCAACAACCCGAAAAAGTCATCGGCAATTTCTGGGTGATGAAAAACGCGATCGACTTCATCCAAGGCTAAAACTAACGGGCGATCGATTTCTGGCAACAAATACCTTTCAAAGTAAGCTTTGCAGTTGACTTTGCTGCCAAAAATATCATCCCAATAATCGCTTAACCGATTCGGTAACTGTAACTCCAAACCGACGTAAGCGCAAAACCATTTTAAGAATTGTTCTAAGTTGCTGAAAATCGATTTTTCGGCAATTTGAAAACTTAAACTAACTGTTTGACAACCGTGACTGGCAGCATAGTTTAACACTCTTGCCATTAAAGATGTTTTACCCATTTGTCGGGGTGCTTTGATGCGAATTAAAGCACCTGGTTGCAAAATCATTTCGTAACAGCGAGACTCGATGGGTGGTCGCTCTATATAAAAGGAGGAAGCTAAATCTACTTGACCTTCTGGTAATTCGGGTGCGGCGACTGGTAAGGGGCGACCGTCTCCATTTTCATAAGTTACTGGTAATAGACAAGGATAAGGGTGAAATGAGGTTAGATTAGCTTCTTCGGTGGGATTTGTTGTTAGTAATGTGAGAATTTCTTGCACGATAACTGGCGTATCAGCGTCTTGTCGCCATTCTCGTTGGGGAACTCCATGTAAATGCCTGCATAAATCGTAACTGAGGGGAGAATTGAGGGGAAAGTCAACTCTAATTACTAAAATAGCTGGCTTATTATCGGAAAGAGAATTTAATTCTTTTACTCGTTGGATTTCTTCAATTAGCAAATCGCTGAAGGCAGATTGAGGAGACAGCAACAATAAAAAATAATCGCACTGTTTCAATTCGGCATCAATGCGTTGCGGCCAATTTTCGGCTTGTAAAATGCTCTCTTGAGCCATGAATATTTGATGTCCAGCCGCTTTTAATGCTTCTGATAATTGGAGGGCAAGATTTTGGTCTGGATTTTGCGATCGATATGAGATGAAAATCTTCTGATTAGTAGCAGAAAAAGAAAGAGGGGGTGAGGAGGGAAGAGGACGCGGGGATGCGGAAACGGGGGGACGCGGTGAGAATTCTACCGATAATCTTTCTCGCTCTCCTACTCTCCCACTTTCGACTAAATCTCCGGAACGCTGCACTTGACTGTGCAGGTAAATTCGCAACCGATTCTCTTTGCCTCTGGTAAAACCGTCGATGCCAAATTTGTTGTAAACTTGGCCCATGCGTTTGAGACAAGCACCTTCGGAGGTTTGCAGCTTTTGGGCGATTTCCTCATATTCCATATTTTCTGCAAACCGCAGCAAGAAGACTTCCTCCTGCTCTGGGGACAGTTCGCGATCGTGCGCCATCTGGATTAAAAATTGACGCGAAAACATCAGTAAATCGCCTCTCTAACGACAAAACACCTCAAATGCTATGCACCTTGGCAAAGGTAAGCTCTGAAACAGTTTACAAAAATTATAAAGTTAAATAAACCCATCCAAGCAGAGGCTTACCGACATTTTCAGAGTTTATCCGGGAATAACTTGGTTTGTTCGATCGACTCACTGAGCCTAAACAAGGTGATTCCCTCTGTTTCTACGATAGCTTATTCTTTGGGACAGAGTGTGGGAGGCAGGGGGCAGGGGGCGGGGGAGCAGGGGAGCGGGGGAGCAGGGGAGAAAAAAGAATGTGTGGCAATACTGCTAGGTTAAGAAATTGTAGGTTGGGTTGACGCCGGGAAACCCAACCTACGAAAACTACGAACTTATGATTCGTGGCTATTTGGATTAACTGAATTTTCTCTATTTGCTTGAGAAATTGTTTCAGCTTTTAGTTCCGCGTTTGCTTCGGCGATGATATCTTGTAGAACTTCGCCGGCTTCTGCGATCGCACTCCTACCTTTTTTGTACAAACCAAGGCTATTTTTAATAGTTGCTTTGACGAGCGGCTTACTAGCTTTAGCTATTACAGGAATCACTATTGGCGCTAAAACAACTGCGCCAATTCCTAAGGCGATCGTTCTTCCACCGTTTCCATCTTGCATCATTTCATCTAAATGTTGTTTGATTTGTGAGTCTTTCCAATTGAGTGCCATAATTAGTTACCTCATATAAAATTGTTATGACAAATGACCGATCGCTAATGACTATGTATTAAAGGTCGTAAACCATTTAATCCGGCTGCGATCGCAGAACCGTTATGTACTACGGTTGCGGCGAGGGGATGCAGTCCGATAGTAGAGGCTAACCCCAGTGCTGCTAAGTTGGGAGCTACTACTAAAGCCGTATTTTGTTGAATAATTTGCATAGTTTCCTTAGCAATAGAAATCGCTTCTAACAAATTAGTTAAATCGTTATTCATCAATACGACATCTGCGGTTTCTCTAGCTACTTCCGAACCATTACCAAAAGAAATAGAAACATCGGCATAAGCTAAAGCAACGGAATCATTTAAACCATCGCCAGTAAAGGCAACTGTCTTACCTGATTCGTGTAATTGACGGACGATTTCTGCTTTTTGTTCGGGAAAAGCTTCTGCATGAACCATTGATAAAGGGATGCCTAATTTTTCTGCTACGGCGATCGCTTTAAGTTGATTATCTCCCGTCAAAAGGTAAATTTCTAGGCCATATTGATTTTGCAATTGGTCGATTACTGACTGGGTTTCTTTCCGCAAAGGATCGGCATATTGAATTACTCCTTGAAACTCTCCATTAACAGCGATATATATAACAGATGAATGAGCAGAAATCGGGCATTTTTCATCAAAATCGCATTTATGATTACCAATGTTAGCGATACAAGGATGGCGATCGTAAAAACAATCTAAACTAATCCCGGCTTGTCGCAAAAAGCGATCGCTTCCTACCAAAACCTTTTCCCCATCTATTTGGGCACGCACGCCTAAACCTACTTCATAATTCCACTCACCACGGGGTAAAATGGCGATCCCTTTTTCTGAGGCATCCCGCATCACTGCCTCTGCAACTGGATGGGTGAGGCGTTGTTCGGATGAGGCGGCTAATTGCAAAACTCGTTCCGGCGACATTCTGCCTGTTACCGTTTCTACACTGACAACGCTGACATTACCTTGAGTGAGAGTGCCTGTTTTATCAAACACGATCGTATCCACTTTGGCTAATTGCTCTAAAGCACGTCCCGATCGGATCAAGATGCCGTGACGGGTAGCGTGAGTCAGTGCTGCCAAAAATGTGGTAGGAATTGATACCCGAATTCCCGTCACGAAGTCGAGCGTCAGGATGGCGGCGACTCTGGCGGGGTTACGGGTAACAGCGAATACCGCTCCCGCCAACAGTAAAGCGGGTACGATCGCTTTGTCCGCAATGTTGCCAGCGTAATTTTCCATCCGAGTGTCATTCACTGGCGCTTGCTGCACTAACTGAATGCTGGCTCCCGCACGGGTATCGTTTCCTACTCGTTGTGCTTTGATGTAAATTTCCCCAGAACGCACTAAAGTAGAAGCGTAAACTGCTTGACCCACTTCTCGCACCACTGGCATCGACTCGCCAGTGAGTTTTTGTTGATCGACTAAAGCCGTGCCTTTTATTACTTCACCATCTACGGGTATTTGCTCACCCGGATACACGATCGCGATATCGTTTGGTTTTACTTTCTCAACAGGTATTTGTTGTTTTTGTCCGTCTTTTTCTACCCAAGCAAAACGTCCTAAAGTGTCGAGTAAATCTAATGCTTGTAGTTGAGAAGATCTGGCAGTGCGATCGCGAATAATGTCGCCAATCTCATGTAAAGTCATTACCAGAGCAGGGGTGAGCAAATTTCTTTGAAAAGAAGAAAGCGCGATCGCCATTAAATCCAAACAATCTATATTTAATCTACGTTCTCCAAAAATACTTGCGATCGCTCTTTTCGCTACAGGTAAACTCGCTGCGGCGACGGAAGCTGCAATAATCGGTCTAGGAATCGGCAATCGCAACGGCCCACCTAAAATCGCCAATACCGTAGCTAATAGAGGAAGTCGCAATTCTGACCAATCATTTTCTTCAAAAGATTGGATTTCTTCTTGCCGTAACTTCTCTACTTTGCCGTTCTCAATTTCCCTTTCCTTATTCGCGATACCCGCTTTTTGAATCAGATATGCTAAATGCGATCGCATCTGCACATCAGACACTAACTTATTTTGATAACTAATCGCAATAGACGTAGATGCTATATTCAAGCGGACTTCCGTCACCCGACGATCCGATATAATCAATTTTTCTAGACATTTAGCATATTTAGCATCATAACCCAGTCTAGGTATCCGAAACCTTACCCTTCCCGCAATAGCATGAATTACACTATAACTAATTGTTGGTATTTCTACTACAGAAACCTTACCATTCCAAGAACTTAACGCTCCATCCGATGATACTACTAAACTTGTCATAATCAATTCTCCATCTGATGCACATCACTTAAAATTCTGCGGAAAGGCTACATATACATCTGTGTAGCCTACGGCAAGGCTATCGCCTACATCTGTGTTTATCTGTGGACATCTGTGATCTGTGGTAAAAAAGTTTCCCAGTCAATTCCCCGAAAAATGACGTGCTAAAGAATTCAAAAAAGCATAAGCAAACTTGGGGTTAAAGCAACCAAAAGGCTCTTCTAACTTCACTTCTTCCGACTCAAGTTTTACTACATCTGCCAATGGCTGAGGTACTGTTTCTGGCAGATTGACATCAATATTTTGTTCTACTTGATTCCCATTCCCAGCATTCAAATTTTCTGCAACAGACGAACTCAATAAATTTAGTAAATACTCCTGTATTTCCCGATCGGATATTCCATCGCTCTCATATTCCACCACAATAGAAGCAGCTTGGGAATTGAGCCGAAAATCAGTAATTAATTTCTCTTTAGACAAAATTTTTTGAAAAGTACGGGCATATTCGGGATCTTCTATCATCGAAGTAGCCCGCAACCTGAGTCTACCAGGAATAGCATGAATTACTTGTACGGCAGATTTCGATGAGATTTCTTCAGGTGAAGCTGTTGGTTGGGGAATTGCGATCGCAGTTGGCGTAACATCTTCAGTAGCCGGTAATAATTGTACTGATGTAGATGATTTTTCGAATTGTTCGAGGGCTTGACTGGTAAAACTCGCCGCCATTAAATTGGCTAGCAAAGCCCATCCACCCCTCAACCTGAATGTTTGAGTTAATAACATTCCAGCAATCATCGGTAGTAGGGATTTAACTTCGTGATGTTGATGTAAAAAACCACCAACTTGCATCATCGGGTTGTTGTCAATTGCTACTCCTGTAACTCCCCACTGCTGAAGAATTGTTAATACTTGAGGCAAAGGTATAATGTTAGGATCGAATAGTACGATTAAATTGCCAGTTATAGCATCTTTATGAACTGAATAAATACCAGGGTGTTGCCGAATTTGTTGGGCGATAATTTCCAGCAACTGTGAGGCATTTTCCGACGCTCTTAACTGTATACAACCAGCGATCGCTTGCACCACTTGAATATTATTTAAAATCGATGGTGCTGATAATCCAGTCATTGCATTACTCCTCAGGATTTGTCACCCTTTGTTATCAAAAATGCTTAAGGCTAACAATCCATAAAAATCTAATTTTTCTTTACTTTAAAACTTTGGATAGCAGATATAATTCATTTGAGACATTTATTCATAAAACGATATTTAAAGCTTTATCTTGAAACAGAAGTCAGGAATCAGAATTCAGCTTCAAATGGTAGGTTGGGTTTAGGCGTAGCCTGTGCGTAGCACATACGATAGTGAAACCCAACACAAAGTTGATGAATGTTGGGTTTCGTATTCTCAACCCAACCTACTCAATTCTGAATTCTGACTCCTGATTTCTGAATTCTTCTAACTTCCAGACATCTTAACAAAAATACTTTGTGCGGTTTCTCGATCTAAAGCAGCGCGAGTTCTACCAACCTTAATAATATAAGAAGGAAACCGCTGTTCCAAAGTAATAGAAATCCCTGGAGTTACGCCCATTGCCATTAATTTGCGGATAACGGCTTCATCTTCCGTTTTAAGTGCGGCAACGGTGCCAAGCTCTCCATTTTTTGCTGAAGAAAGTGCAATCATTTAAGCATTAACTCCTAAAAAAATTAACAGTAAGTTCATTAAGTATCCTACTAGAAAAGCAAATGGGAAAATAAATGCTGTAATAGCAATAGTAGTTTTAGCTCCTCGTTCTTTCAACATCATTTGCAATTGGGCAATGCAGGGTAAGAATAGAGTCAAGACAACGGCTGCTACCAATAATTGATTGCCGTTAAAAATACCCTCTTGCTGCATATCGAAAAGTCCAGCTGCTCCGTAATCTCTGCGGAAGAAACCATATAAAAATATAGGTGCAGCTTCTTTCGGCAATCCTAACGCTAAAGTAATCGGTTCTAGAGCCCTAATAATCGCATCAAATAAACCAGTGAGACGCCCAATCCAAATAAAAACTGACGCCCAAATAAATATCGGTATTATTTCTAGGAAATACCATTTCATCCTCACCCAGGTTTTAATCAAAATATTTTTCAGTTTGGGAAACCTTAAAGGTGGGATTTCCATGTAAAATCCGGCTGGTTTTCCTGGTAGTAATTGGGCAGTTAAATAACCCATTACCAAAAAAATACCCGTAATTACGCCACCCCAAATTAATAGTGCGGCAGGTTTTTGCGCTAACAAACCGACGATGACGCCCCACTGTGCGGCGCAGGGAATCGCCAGGGAAAGCAAAAATGTGGCAATTAATCTTTCTCGCTTGGTTTCGAGGGTACGGGTTACCATTGTCGCCATTGTATCGCAACCCAAACCGAGTACCATTGGAATTACCGCACGTCCCGATAATCCGATCGATTTGAATAGGCGATCGAGCATCAGCGATAATCGAGGTAAGTAACCGCTATCTTCTAGAAGAGAAAACATCAAAAAGAAGGTAGCGACTACCGGAAGTACGATCGCAACTGCATATCGAATACCTAAAGTAACAATCCCGTACTCGTTAGCAATCAAATCTTGGAGTGATTGCCAGGGTACAAGTTGTGAGACAATTCGATCGACTACTGGGTTGATGTTAGTTTCAAAGAAAGTTTCGATGAAGTCAACCAAAGTTCCAGCACCGAATTCTCCGACAAATTTGTAAACTCCATAATAGAGAATCACTACAAGAATCGGAAAACCAGTAATCGGATTAACGGTTAACTTATGCAATCGCTCGGTTAGAATTTGTTGATTGCGATCTGATTCCTTTAATACCTTCTTTTCAATCTGCCAAGCTTGCTGCTGACGAGCATGAGCGATCGCAAAACCGATCGGTTCGCCTAATTCAGTTTGCGCTGTTTGAATTGCTGCTTCAATTTCCTTATATTGCTGCTCGTTGCGCTGCACTTGTACCCAAAAATCGGGGTCTTTTTGCAACAGCAGTAAAGCAAGACTGCGCTTAGAAAGATGGTAATTTTTAGATAAATATCGTTCGTAATCGAGGGAAAGCAGCGACTCTATTTTAGCGATCGCTATTTCAATAGGTTGGGGATAAACAAGTTGATTTAACATATGCAGAGATTCTTTCTTTGAGAGCGTTGATACCAATATTCATTGCTGCTGCCATCGTCACTACTGGTATACTTAATTCCTTTTCTAGATGTTCGCGATTAATTTCAATTCCCAATTGTCCCGCTTCATCCATCATGTTGACTGCCAACAACACGGGTAAATCTGCTTCAATTAATTGGAATGTCAACGGTAGCATTCGACCTAAATTTTTGGCATCCATCACGTGAATTACCAAATCGACTGGTTCGATTAGCAACAAATTTCTCGCTACTTTTTCTTCTTCCGTAATTGGCAATAGAGAATACATTCCCGGCGTATCGACTACCTTGAAAATGCGATCGCCGAGCCGAGTTTCTCCTCGCGACACTTCCACCGTCGTACCCGGATAATTGGAAACCGTCACGTATGTACCGGTGAGAACGTTAAACAGTACGCTCTTCCCTACGTTAGGCGTACCTACTAACGCAATCTGGGGAATAGCCTGTAGTTTAACATTTCGCGAGTCTTGTTTTCTATTCAAAAAACTTAAAAAGCCATTTTCTTTACCTTTTTTACCTTTAGTGCAGTTGTTGATACATTTATGACATTCCATAGAATTTCCCCTATATTGACTGATAAGATATAAAACCAAGATTGTTTTGGTTAAATGTCGTTATTTGATTGCCTGTAAATTACTAACTTTTGGCAATTAACACCTTACTACCCTATCAGGCATTTCGTATTTAAAGTAACACTTTTTATTTTTCAATAACAGGGTGGTTGGTAAAAATAATTCTCATTTAACCGTCTCTTTTACATATATAGCATTCGTCTTTATAGAAAAACAAATTTAATAATATTTAATACTACAGTGGCGATGAATATGCAACACAAACAACTAAAGTGCTTGAAAAACAAAAATTTTACCTAGAGAAACTTAGAAATAAAATTTGTCTGTAGCGATTTTAATTTGGCGTATATAACATTTATTTTTCTATATTTATGAAAATAAATATTAGACGAAATCAGCAATTAAAAGAGAAAAATCTATATATTCTAGGACTTACGCACCTAATGAGATGGGTAAGGGCTACTTTAGCTGATAAATTAAGTATTTCACAGATAACCTGACTGCTCTCACGCGCCCCTACAAACCTTAATTTTTCGTAACTTTGCGTAAGTCCTGTATTCTTGAGGAGGGTTTTAATAATTGCCCAAACCAGGCAACTTTTCTGTAGAGACCTTTCGATCGATATTTTCTACAGTAGTGGCAAGCATTTAAACAGTTCTTGAATGCTAAGTTAGCAAAATGTCATCAGATCCGAGCGCCAAACCACTACAGAGCTTAAATGAGGCTACTATTCATTTTCAGAGTTTTTCATCCAAAGAGCAGCTTAACGCACATCAATAACGAAAGTTTGCGCGATCGTACCGCTTCCTCCCGTTGATTGGGAGACCACTGTACCGGGTGCGGAAAACTCCACTTGTACGGAAGAACTAACAGGTCTGTAGTTTCCCTCAATCTCTAAGGTGTTTCTACCTCTAGAAAGGCAATTTGATAAGTTGATTGCTACTCGATTGCCTCTAATCGTTTTAATTACTCTACCATTTAAACTAATTTCTCCATTTAATCGAGCATGAGAACTGATTACTAAATTATGAGGTTGTTTGAGATTATAGTAATCCAGGTTAATTACGCTAGTTTCTTGTGTTTGGTAAGATAAACTTCTATTAAAATAACTAGGTTTTTTTATAGAGTAATTATTGACATGGTTTCTCCTCCGAATTCTATTTAAAGAATTAATTCTGGCTTCGCTAAAATTTTCCTGATTTTTTAACGGTTCGGGGTTTTCCATTTCAGATAAATTATTAACCGCTAGCAACTTGTGAGAATTAATCAAAAAAATATTTTGATTTACATCGAGCGTGTTGTTCCAATTAAATTGGGCGATCGCGCTATGATTGTAGATTGTAAATAAAGCAAAGAAAGTACTGGTTAAACTTAGAATTAATCGTTTCATGTTAAGCTCCTTAATTAAGAAAAAACGACCGCCAAAAACTTACTCATTTCTTAATTAATCAATGGGTAAATATTTGGTCGATCGCTCGTTTTTTTTTGCGAGAGATTGTTGATTTGCAACTAATAATTATTCTAGCAGATTGCTAGTTAAAAATTAGTTTATTGACGGCGTAGATTTCTGTAGCGATCGGCAGCATTATATACATCAATGGTAGGATTAACGCGAATTTGCACCGTCTGGCCGCCACCAATACGATTGTTTCCATTTCCCCGGATAATTTGACGAACATTTCTTTCTTGGACAGCCCTACCCGGCCCTACGTGAACTTGTTGGCCAGTAGTGACGACAGAGTTACCAGTACAAGACCCTTCGCTTCGCATATCCACGTTATTACTGCGTCTTGCAGGGCCAGAACCGCTAATAGAAACTTGAATACCTTGATCGAATTGTACGCACTGTGCAGAAGCAGAATTACTAGTAAAGCTAGCACAAACAATTACCGCCGAAGCAGATAAAAAACCGTATTTCAGCCAAGAAAGTTTCATGGTTATTTCCTAAGAAAACTAAAACTAAAGGTAAACAGCAAATATTCTAAATAGATAAATCTACATAACCGGAATTATTTCGATCTCGGTTAAATTGCTGGCCAGTTTGACGAACGGAATTGCGATCGCCCCTGACATCGACTCCCTGATTTTGACTTTGTATAATTCCTCGATTTCCCCTTCTTATATCGCGCCTACCTCCCCTGCCAAAGCGGTTAATATTAACTACATTAATATGTTTTTTCACATTATTGTTACTACCGTTTACTGTAGCGCTTTGGGAACCTTGCTGAGAAACTGCCCGCTCGCCACCGCTATCATAATACTGACCTTGTGCGGGAAAGGGAAATATACCAAAAGTGGCAGTAAATAACAGAGTAATTAGGTATTTTTTTTTCATTTTTTTGCTGATAAGTAACTGTATAAGTTAGGAAGAAGAAAAAGCATTTGTTTGAGAACGCCAACAGCTTTGCTTTCTTCTTCCCCTACTGAATTACTGGCAAAATCAAAAAAGGTAGTAACTAAAATCCCTTACAAGTGTTGTTACAAGTAGCGCGAGGAATTGGGCGATGACCGGAACGACGATTGTAATTCGGATTATTTTGGCCGCTGTTACTTTGGCGAACATTTTGGTTTACTCGGTTCCCGTGACCGCTACTGTCGGCAGATTGAGATTGTTCTTGCACGATCCCTTGGTTGCCTCCACCAGAGCGAAATTGAGAGTTACTCGACTGAGAAGCATTTTGGCGAATGCGATTTTTGGAACCCGTCACGGTAGCTTGCTGGTTACTGGTCTGAATTACGGCATTATCGCCACCAGTTGGTCGGCAACAGGGATTTGCTTCGGCGGGAAGCGGAAGCAACCCAAAGGTAGTAGCAGTTAGAATACCGAATAAATAAGTTTTGGAAAGCATTTGTCCAAAGCCTGCGTTAGTCTTGAGGGAGTTGGTAGTAGCCATGTCTGGTGATTCCTGTAAAACCGATCGTGTGAAAGTAGTAGATATTTACCTTTGGCGTTCCGGATGCCTCCGTTAGCCTCTGAAACTATTAAAGCCAACTCTAATAGCCTCGTCAATGTTATTTACAAAACTTTATAAATAGGTTTCTGTTTAGATGATTTCAGGTCTTGTGCTAGGTCTAGAAAACCCTTTTCCGATCAATTCAAGCCAAGAATGTAAATTTTTTCGTAATAAATAACAATTTCCAGTTATTATCAATGATTTACACGCTATAAACCCAATTTATTCGATAAAACGAGTTTCTATGTACTCCTATCGTGTCCGGTAGCATCGGTTGTGTATAGTAGGGGCGGGTTTAGCAGACAAT
>CAZJJR010000149.1:12740-14644 GCA_964546365.1 uncultured bacterium
TGTCACAAACAAACAATTTTTTGTCAAAACCCGCTCTTCCACACAATAAGTACTGATGCAAAATTATTTGTATATCTGATTTGCCTGTAGCCCTTATCCAATCAAGGATAGAGAACCGAAAAATACCCAATTAATTTTGCTTAAGTACTTATATGCAACCGGATATGATATCACTCACCTAAGAAGTGCTGTAATACCAAATCCGGGTCTATATACTACCCCCATTCCCCCCAAAAATAACGGGGGTAATTGCAGCGGATTTGCTATAAATAAAAAGTTGAAACAATCCATCGCTCGAAAAAAAAGAAGGACTGAGCGAGTTATACTCAGTCCTCCTGGTTTATTTTGTTTTTGTGAATTTCCTAAATTCGGCTAAACCTTCCAGCTATTTGGTAGCAGGTTTAGGTGGTGCTTTTGGCTTCAAATTTTCTACGCTAATGCCAAGTACCCAGACAGTTACCAACACAACGCCGAGGATTTGCAGGACGTTCAACTGTTCGTTAATGATTAGCAGAGCCAACACTGCGGTTAGTGCAGGGCCACTTGCGCCTACTACTGAGGCTAAGGCGGGGCCCATCATAGGTACGCCAATATTGTTGAGTAGATAGCCCACCAAACTGGTAAATGTTAACACTAAGGCGCTGACCCAGAGTGATGGCCACATTTCTGGTGCTACCTTAAACGCTAACCACGGGACGCCGTTGCCAAATAATAGAACTCCTACGGACAAGCACAAGATAGTGGAAAAATTCACCACGCTAAAAGGGATGGGGTGCATTTTACTAACTTTGATCAGAATTACGTAAACTGCAAAAGCGATCCCTGAAATTGCTGCGGTAAGAGCGCCTAAACCAATATTAATATTACTACCTGCTCTAGTAGCAAAGTTAGCCGAGGGAATAGTCAGGTAACCTCCGATGTAGATGGAAATAGTAGCCAAGACGAGCAGAAAAGTGGGCTTATCTCGAAAGATTGCCCAAGCTAACAGAATGGTAACGGTGGGATAAATAAAGAAGATGGTGGTAGCGACACCTGTAGGGATGTTTCCCAGCGCAATGTAGATGAAAAATTGAGATAGAAACAAAAAGAAACCGCTACCCACAACGCTCAACAACCTAGCACGCTGAGAGGAATTTCCTAGCTGTTTGATATCTCGCCACGTATTTGGATATCGCCAAGGTGCTATCACAAAAGCCATTAGCGGTGCGACGAATAGCATTCGCATGGCCAAAATTAACAGGGAGTTGCCAGCGCTAGCAGAAATGAATCCTCCCAATTTTAATGCACCAAAGATGGTTTGCTCTCTTAAAATTACTCTGACTACTACGTTTTGCAACGAAAACATCAGAGAAGAAATCAGAATTAGCACCACCCCTGTCATGAAGTTACTGCCCTGAAGAGGTGGTGTTGGGGGTGCAGTAGGCGGTTCTGGTGATGGTTTAACGCTGGGGACTGTAGGGGAAATTTTTGCTTGGTCTGAAATAGAACGCCCCGGCCCTAAAGCCGGCCCACCGCTAGGGGAAGTTTGAATACTTTGCTGTAGTTGTACTTTTATGCGGCTGACTAGCGCCTCTAAAATGGCTTCTCCTTGTTGTTCTAGGCTGTGCATCCGTCCCAGCTGTTGGGAAAGGGCGCTTTGATAGCTGCTGATATCTTGTTGGAGGGTTTTTAGAGTAGTACTGATAGTGGAATCAAGAGATGACAGAACACCGTAGACTTTCTCGTTATAGTTATTGGGAAGCTGGGAAACCCCAGTCCCAGAGGAGTTGAGTTGCTGCCGCAATTGATCTTGCAAGTGTCCTGCCAGTAATTGGGCGAGTTGCTGAACTTGTTGCTGAGATTGCAGTTGTTGATACTGCGATCGCAATTGTTCGATCTCGCTCGATACACTGGATTTCTCCGAT
>CAZJJR010000150.1:0-14260 GCA_964546365.1 uncultured bacterium
GGGTTTGCTGGGCGGCTAGTACCTCAACGAAGCCCTCCGTGAAGCCTGCAAAGTTGTAGGCACGGGCAATATGGCGATTGAGGGAAGCTGAGTTAAATTGCGTCAGAACGTAGATTTTGAAGATTTCTGAGTTAATGCAGTTACTCACTGGGATATCGATTAGGCGATATTTCCCTGCCAGAGGAACTGCTGGTTTGGCGCGTAGCTTTGTTAACGGATAAAGCCGGGTACCCGCGCCACCACCAAGAATAACGGCTAGAACGTTTTTCACAAATGACCTCTCAACTGCCGATTGTTCCCAAGTCCAGTGTCGGACTGTGTGGGATTGTTTGCAAGAGGTTGAGGTAGGAAGTGGGAGATTTTTTGGTTCTACCCACAGAAAGATGGGGGGGTGGGGGATGGGGGGATGGGGTGAATAGGAGAATAGAGGGCGAAGATAATGCGATCGCAGTCTATTCTCTAGAAAGAATTAAGTTCAGTACGTTCAATTCATTGGATGTTAAAAGATATTTGTCGGTAAATATCTTTTCTCTCATTTCTTCTAGGCTGTAGCTGCTAAAAACTATAAAGGGAAACTCTCGATATTTGTAACCAATTGGTAGGGTTTTATCGGCTGGGTAGAGGTGATGAACGTAGGTGGCGAGGATATCCCGAAATCTTTCATCCTCTGGTTCTTCTGGCGAATCAGCGAAATATTTACTCATTGCTTCACCGCTAATAAAGGTAAATAACGGCAAAGCATAATATTGGTCGAGGCGTTGGCTGTTTTGTTCTAAGAATTGGGTTTTATCTTGGCAGTCCTGAAGCTTTTTCCATAAATCGATCGCATTTTTGATAGTCGATCGCAAACTTCCCGGATAATCGCGATTGAGGCTAATTGCTAACATCTTATTCAAAAGTTCATCATTAGCACAGCTTAGGATTTCCATCAAGCGCATTTCGTAAGTTTCTTGCAGTTTTTGTTCCCCCATTGGCACAACTAGCAAGCTGCCTGTAATATGACCTTGTTCTAGACTGCCAATTTTTAGTAACCCATCAAATCCATTTGCCAATATTTTAGAGAACTTAGGATTAAAAATTTTTCTCAATTCTAAATAGGAAAACCGATCGACTAGCGAATTTTTATTGGTTAATACGAATTCCGCTCGACTTAATAATTGTTCTAAACTTGTATAAACTTCTAGTAAAAGCTTTTGATGGGGACGCCTGCGGTGTTCGTTTTTTAAATTTTTAATTAGATTAGCCATTTTGCCGCTAAATGATTGACCCGCCGCCGATAGAGACTTACCACCGATGGGAATCATCATGAATTTATCTCGACCAAGTTCACCATAACCTTTAATTCTGGTCATGATGGAAGTTTTTAAAATTAGTAAAATATTTAGTAAATTGATAGCACTTTCTCTTAAAGAAAGTTGTTTATCATCGGCGTAATAGATAGCGCGATCGCACAAGTAAAAAATCAGTTCTTTGCCAGTGTCATCCAGTGTTTTTACTTCACCATCTTCTACATACAAACCTCTTCCTCTATAAATCACTTGCACGATTTCCATTAGGTTACTTTCTACCCGAAAGCGGGGAATTTCCACTAGGATATGTTTCGCCTTGGGAAAAGATAAACCGCGACTGGCGGAAGAAGTCATAAAAACTATTTTTACTTTATTTTTATGTTGTTCGATTTCCTCTTTATCTGTATCGGATAGGTTGGCATGGATTTCCAAATAATCTTTATTTTTGGTAAATTCACCCCACTGTTGCCTAATTTTTTCGATTAACTCTTGCAATTTTCTTTTATCTTGCACGTATACCAGAATTTGACCTGAGTTTGGTTGCGATCGCAAATCATTTATATCAGCGATAATTTGCGATCGAACGGTATTTTTTAGATTATCTCTTTGGTTAGCTAAAATTTCTTCATCAAATTTAATTGACTCAACAAATACCCGATAAGTAATAGCCAAATTACTTGCAGGATAAGAATTGGCATTAATCGCAATTGCTGAAGAATATTTAAAGTTAAATTCCTGCATTGCTAAGGAATCAACCGACTCAGACAAGACACGCCTGAAAAATATTTTATCTGGTTCCGGTGAAGTTTCAGATAAATGTTGTTCAATGGCGTTTTTATCAACTATTGAAGCGTCTGCCACAATTATTTTGGGGTTAAAACCATGTTTTGCTTCGGTTAATTGATAATTTCTTAAAATACTGCTGATTTCGTTTAAAAATTCAACCCCGCTTCCATCACCCGTAATTTCATCTATCATAATAAATAAGTGCTTGATGCGCCGAGATATTTTTTGCATTTCTGTTGAAATAACCTTTCCTTCTTTCTTGTTATACGCACTTTTAAAGATGTTGGCAAAATGACTCAGAGTATTAGCACCATTGGGGTCGATCCGCAAAGACTGGATACAAGCGGTAGCCACAAGATGATTTGATATTTCACGATCGATAACGGTGTAGATTCCTTCACACAGGGTAGATAAAACACCCCTGTTTCGATGGTTATTGGCGCGAATGCGATCGTCTGTTATGCGCTTGATTGCTTGCTGACGCGATGTGGGGCGCTGATTTTCTTGATTAGCAGCAAGAAAAGAAACACCGTTTTGGGTAAAGTCTGTTTGATATTTATTGGAGAAAAAGTTGACGACGCAGAAAGGAAAGTTATCTTCAATCAGTTGGGAATTAGTGTTAATGCAGAATAAGCGATCGTCAAACAGTTTATTAGTCTCAGAATTGCGGAATTTTTCGATAATATCCAAGTTTACTTGTTTCCTGGGACTGACGTAGAAAAATAAAAAACCTTCGCTGATATGTGCTTTGAGAAACTCAACTATCGCGGTAGTCTTGCCAATGCCAGGATTACCTGTTAAAAATATATAAGTATGTTGATAATTCAGCGTGTTTGTAATCAATTCCGCGTGAGGTTGTCGCAATTCTAAAGTAGAACTAAAATTATTAATCTGTTCGGTATGAGAGATAAATGATGTAGTGTCGCTGCTAATTTCTAACAACTTTTTGACAAACTTTCTGCCATCAACAAAACTGCGACTAGCATTCCGTTGGATGATGTCTAAAACTTGTTCTCGCGCTTGGTTAATTTCCTGTTCTTTCGGTTCGTGGCGATAAATTTGGGAACAGGTTGCTAGTACTTGGATGTTTTGGGGACGCAGGGAGATGGTACTGATAGATCGATCGCTATATCCAACTACATTAAATACTACCTTTGAATCATCTTTTAAAATATCCGTTTCTCGCAAAAAGCGATAAAAACTATCAGCATAAGAACCAGCTTGAATTAACTTAGCACTTTCTTTATCTTCTCGTTTAAAAGCAGTAAAATAACGAGTTAAATTCTCGGAAAAATCGAAACTCAATTCATCGTTAGCACCAGTATCGATCCGCAATTTAGCAAAAACGCTCTTTGATTTTAAATAACTAATTTCGCGCCTCAACAAACGCCGCTGATTTTGCAATTGACTATCTTCTAAATTTAGTAAATCTTGAGTCGATTTAACGGAAAATATAGATAAATCAACCGCTAGGATGCGCCACTGCTGACGGTAGCGCAACAACATTAAAGTATCTGCTTTGAGAAACTCGCCTTTTTGTTTGTACTGGCGAATGTAGCGATCTAAATTATCTGGATTGAGAAATCGATCGAGTTGCGACAATAACTCTTTATACTCTTGTTGTTCGTCTTTAGGATAAGTATGGATGCTGTTTTCGTTGGTAAAACTAGATTGGTAGTACAAAATTTCGATATTTTCTGTTCTGCGACTACTCCATCCTGTAGATTTGATGTATTCGCCAAAAAAATTTAGTCCGGATAAAAATCCCTTTTCCAGTAAGAACAAACACCATTTCTCGATATTTTGGATATTTTCCTGGCTGATGATTTCCTCGGCGTCTAGTATGCGTTTGAGAATGAGAGGAAATTGCAAGCGGCGTAAATCTTGCTGATATAATTCTCCAAAGTTGTACTGGAGTTGGTGCTGTTGGATGTAGGCGAGAATACCGATATTAAACCCAACTTCAAATAAGCGTCCTAGTTTTTCTGCAATCATCGCTGTTCGCCTTTTTACTGCGCGTTAAGAACACTATTTACTCTCGTTAAAAATGCCAATGAGTTAAAATCAATTCTTCCGTTCATGTGATTAAACACGGATAATTTACTAAATGCTTCCTCACCAATCATATTTTCATAAGGATCGAGCTTTAAACTGATACTGCTATCTTTTTCAAAGCGGGAAAAATGAAACAGCGTGAGGTATTGCAGTAAGTCATTTTTCAGGATGCTGTCATCGTTAATTAAATTTTGGCGAATGTATTGGTCGTCCAGAACACCGGGATAAATGTTCAATAAAGTAGTATAAGAGATGACACCGTTGTAAAAGCGATCGTCTCCCTTACCAACGGTAAGTCCATTAAATAAATTAAAAAACACGACTGCTTGCTGTTTGGGGTCTTCTGCAAGATTAGTTAACTGAGTTGTATCTTGGATGTAAAACGAACTTGATTTGAAAGATTTAGCTTTTCGCACGTAATATTTATCGAAAAATACCGGATATATTTTGATATCGCTTTTCCCTTCTTTCAAGTTTTCGATTAGTTGCGGCGACATAAAATATAGTCGATCGTCTTCTTCCGATCGCGTGATATTCAGGTTACTAGTGTAAGGTGCTTGCGCGATATACAAAAAGTGACGATATCCATGTCGATAAAGATTATTTACCGTGTCGATCAGAACTGGGGGATTTCGGTACAAGCGTTGATGGCGATAATTATCGGCAAAAGTTTTAAGAATTTCAACGCGAATAGCACCGTCATTTTGACGAGTAATACTAACAACTTCTCCGATTAAATTAAAGATGCGGTTAGTACGATTTCTGCTTCCAGTTCTGGCGTCCGTTTCTAGGCTAGAAACGATAATAATAATTAACTTCTCTACCTTGGGAGTGTCCGAAGCTTTTGAAAATCGAAACTTTTTCGGAAGTACGGAATACAGAGAACTCAACCCATTACGAATTTTGAACGAATTAGGGTTATGAATCCGAAAACCTTGAGAACTAGCTTGATGTTTTTCGTTAATCAAATGACACAAAACCTTAGAAAGGTGCGCCATAAATTTTTCTGAAAGCGAGGGATTTTGAGTAGTTCCTTGATGTAGTCGCACCATTGGAATAAATAAACTATTTTCGGCGTTATCCAGCAAGATTTTTAGGCAAATAAAAGCTAGTAATGAGTAAGTAAATCGATAAACAAAAGCTTGGTTAGAAGGATATCCGCCTTTTTCATCTAGTCGTCGGTTGTTGTAGCGAAACAAGATTAATTTATTTTTACTGAATTGATATTTGTAAATTTTCATGCAGGTTTCGGGAATCCACATCACTGGTAAAGCATTGATACTTTGGATGTCAAATTCCATTGTGAATTGTTGTCGTTCTTCTGTATAAAAATAACGGATATCCTCGATTTTGATGCTGGCAGGCATTTGACAAAGTGCATTTTCATCGATGTAGGATTCATTAATGGAAATATATCTCAAGCATTCTTTCGGATTAACTGCTAACTCTTCTTTGAAGAATATACCCTGAAACATTCTGTTGGGGTCGTTTTCTAAAATGCCTTTTCTGACTGCGATCTGGATAGGATAAGTTCTGGTTGGTAAAATAGCTTGTTTGTCAACAAAACTTTTGAGGAGTTCCTTTAGAGAGTTAATTTTTGTCTTAACGCTATATATATCAAATCCTTGCAAAATTCTGCGAAAAAGCCCTTTTTTGTTTTCCTCATTATCGGCTTTTAATATTGGCAATACAAAAGTATCGAATGCCTGGATTGGATTGTATTCTAATTCTGAATTTACGCTATAGTTTTCATCTATTGGATTGCAGCGAGAAGCAAATATAAAGAAGTATAAGAAGACAACTTTTAATACTTTTGTTGCAAAACCAGAATCTGTTTGCCATTTTTCTTGATGTTCTTTACTATCGGGGTTAAGTATGTTGATGTAATAATCAAAAGCTGGTTCTCCACCGCGTGCTTCTACTCGATTACCAAATTTTAGTTTCAAGCCAAAAACAAATTTACGCTCTCCTTGTTGCTGGTCGGTACTTTCTCCTAAGTTACCCGTAACGATGGGAATAATAGGGAGAGCATCTAAAACTTCTGCATGGGAAAATAGCTCTTTGTAGTTAACTATTGCTTCTCCATATTTGACATCAAAATAACTATCTGGTCGATCTTGATTGATGTAAGTTTCTATTAGTCTGAGGCGACGAATTAAGTCTTCTAAATAAATGCGTCGGATGTCAACAGGATCGATGTTGTCTCGAATATATTCTAAATACCTGATTTTGGCTTCTTTTTTGAGTTTGCCAAGGGTTTCTGTGTCTACTATTCTCTGGAGTCGATAAAAGTCAGATCTCTCGTCTGCGACAATGCGATCGAGCGCATCAAGAAAGTCTTCTCTTTCAGTTTCCGATTCAACTATAGTATCGATATGATTGGCTAATCCTTGCTGAAGTTGCTGCTGAAATTGGCTGATATTCTGCACCGAAATCTCCAGTTTGTGAAATTTCAGCAGAGAAGCACTACCAGGACGATTGGTTTCTAAAGTGAGTTTTTGTTTTTGGAGATATGGAGATTCTCGGTTAAAATCGAACGATAAACCTAATTTATCTGATTTTCGATCGAAAGCGGTCAAAGGAGTAATTAAACTGGTAATAAATTCCTCAATCGATCGATTTTCTCCCAAAGTGGATGTTAGCAAATTTGTCAAAATATCTCTAATTTCCCGAATCTGACGGGGAAAGGTTTCTCGAAATCCGGGGGTAAAGTTGACGCTGGCAGAACGAACGCCGTTGATCGATGTTAGGGGATTTTGCACTGGCAAAATGGCTACTTGACTGGCTACTGTGTCAATATCGATCAGTAAGCGATCGCGATTTTCTGAAAGTTGAAATATATTGTGTTCTGTTAAAGTTTGTAAAATTATTTGTAATAAATCGCTATAGTCTAATTGGACTAGCTCGCTGTCACCCTGCTCTAAAATATTAGCCATTTCATCTAGGTCAGTTGATTTTATTGTTATTCAACCACTAAATAGAACAGCTAGTCAATCTTGAATAAGGTGCGTTACTTTCAGCTAACGCACCCTATACCTTAATCAGTTATTACTTAACTTTTGGGAAACCTTCGATGGGAGAATTACCCAGTTTTGCTTCTGTTTGAGGCCCATAAACTCCATCTACTGTAATCTCGTCATCAGAATTATTTAAATTCCATAGTTCCTGAAAAGCTTGCACGGCAACCGGACGAATATCTTGGGTATTTCCTCCTACAAATTCAAAGTGTGCCGGAACATCAGGAAGCGGTCGCCGCCAACCATATTTAACTAGGAAAGGTTCCCAACCACTTGCATCGGAAATGTTTAATGCCAAACCACTTTGATGATAGCTTTGACCCGGACGAGCGGCATTTTTAATACCGCAGCGTCCGGCTTGGGCGTGGTTAAATAAAATTAGTTGTTGAGCAATTGTGCGATAAGCGGAAATTACGCTGAGAGTTTTACCTCGTTCTTTTATCGCCTTGCGAAGTGATTCTTTTGCAGCTGGTTGAAGTAAAGCATGAACAGATGAACCAACTATTTGGATGTTGAGATCTTCAAAACTCTCAAGGACGTTGGAAACTATGTGATTCATCCGTGCAATAATTTGCTCATCCAGTTCTTTAACTACCGCAGTGGAACAACTGGTAACATTCTTAACCAGCATAGCTTTTTTAGATGTCGATTCCATAAGTTAAATTCTGCCAAATATGTTTTCTAAGCTAGTTAGATGCGCTACTTTGTTATACTGTTTTTACGTAAATTCATCAGGAAAAAGAAATTTTTTTGGAAGAGTCAGAATTCAGAATTCTGAATTCAGGAGGTAAAAGCATTCTAAATTTTCTCTTCTTGTAACTGTCCCGGTTTAGGTTAATAGCCATAATTTCAATGATTTTCTATGTTTTCTATCAGAAGTGGGAATACGAAAATTGGCTATAGCTGTAACTTAACAATAAAGAGCTAAGAACTAATTTATGCAGATAAATACTCCAGATTGGGTCAAACAAGCTGTTTTCTACCAAATTTTTCCGGATAGATTTGCCAGAAGCAAACAGCCTCGCAAGCGAGTTTTGAAAAATGCTTCTTGGGAAGCTTGGGACGATATGCCAACTCTCCAAGGTTATAAAGGTGGCGATTTGTGGGGGGTGATGGAACAGTTAGATTATTTGCAAGATTTGGGAGTTAATGCTATTTATTTTACCCCCATCTTTCAGTCGGCTAGTAATCACCGCTATCATACTCACGATTATTACCAAGTCGATCCAATGTTAGGGGGAAATCCCGCTTTTAAGGAATTATTAGATGCTGCCCACGATCGCAATATTAAAGTGGTGCTGGATGGAGTATTTAACCACGCCAGTCGTGGTTTTTTCTTTTTTCATGACATCTTAGAAAATGGCCCTCATTCTCCTTGGTTAGATTGGTTTAAAATTGAACGTTGGCCTGTATCTCCTTACAATGGAGAGTATCCGGCAAATTATCGTGGTTGGGCGGGAAATCGCGCTTTACCTGAGTTCAATCACGATAATCCGGAAGTGCGGGAATATATCATGGAAATTGCCGAATATTGGATTAAGTTCGGCATTGATGGTTGGCGGTTAGATGTACCATTTGAAATTAAGACACCTGGGTTTTGGCAGGAGTTTCGCGATCGCGTAAAAGCAATCAATCCAGAAGCCTACATCGTTGGGGAAGTGTGGTTAGACGCCCGTGAATGGCTGGACGGTACGCAATTCGACGGGGTGATGAATTATTTATTCACTGGGCCAACAATTGCTTTTACGGCAGGCGATCGCGTCGATATAGAACAAGTGCAAGACCGATCTTACCATCCCTATCCGCCTTTATTTGCTAAAGAATATGGCGAAAAAATTCAGCATTTACTGCAACTATATCCTTGGGAAATTCAACTAACCCAGCTTAATTTATTAGCAAGTCACGACACGGCAAGGCTGCTTTCCATTGCCAATGGTGATAAAGCAAGCGTAGAATTAGCTACTTTATTGCTGTTAACTTTTCCCGGCGCACCCAGCATTTATTATGGCGATGAAGTTGGTTTACCAGGTAAATTAGACCCTGATTCGCGGCGGGGTTTCCCGATGGAAGCTCATTGGGATATCTACGTTTTAAAATATCACCAAAATCTGATTGCTTTGCGTCATAAGTACGCCGCACTTCGGACAGGTTCTTATCAAATTTTATTTGCCGAAGGAACCATTTATGTTTTCGCTCGGATTTTGGAAACGGAAGAATTAATTGTGGCGGTTAATGTAGGTACTGCTGATGCTAATGCCAGCTTTGAAGTAACTAATTTGCAATTTCAACCAAATCATTTATTGTATGGTGAGGCAGAATTCTCTTGGAGCGACGATGTTAATCAATTAACTTTAAATATTCCCGCTCGTTCTGGCTGTATTCTTGGCCCGATCGATTAATTTACAGCAATACGGGATAGAAACCCGGTTTCTTGAAGAAACCGGGTTTCTGCATACTGCCTTTATTGGGGAACCAAAACCGTGTCAATTACATGAATAACGCCGTTGTCCGCTTCCACATCTGGCGTAACAACGTTAGCATCATTTATCTTAACTCCATCAGCAGTATAAATTTTGAGATCTAAACCTTCAATTGTGGTAGCTTTGTCTAAGTTTGCCACATCTTTTGACATTACTTTGCCTTCTAGGACATGATAACTGAGAATTTTTCTTAATTGAGGAACGTCTCCGAGCAATTTCTCGATCGTTCCTGATGGAAACTGAGCAAAAGCTTCATCGGTTGGCGCGAATACAGTAAACGGGCCAGCACCTTTTAGGGTTTCTGATAAACCAGCTACCTTAATAGCTTCTAGCAAAGTTTGGAAAGAACCGACTTGATCGGCAGTATCTACGATATCAGCCATGTGTTTTACCTGTTAAATAAATGAAAAAATTGATAGAAATCTGGAAATTCTTTAAATTCGTAGTGAGGGCTTCAGTCCTCTCTTTAGGAGGGTAATTTAAGGACTAAAGTCCTTACTACAAACTTGAGCAAATTGGTTGGTAGTGAGGACTTCAGTCCTCAATTTCAAAGCAAATAGATAATTAAGGACTAAAGTCCTTACTACAAACTGGGAATTAGTGAAAAGCTATCATTGCAGGCATTAATACGGTGTCGATAACGTGGATAACGCCGTTGTCGCTGAGAATATCTTGTTTTACTACATTCGCATCATTTACTTTTACACCGTTCGAGCTATTTTCGATCGCCACAATTGAACCCTCTAAAGTAGGAGCTTCATCGATTTGGATTAAATCGTCAGACCTAACATCTCCCGGCACTACATGATATGCGACAATTTTCTTGAGTTTGGGGAGATCTTCCATCCAAGAAGCTACGGTATTAGCTGGTATTTTGGCGAAAGCTTCATCGGTAGGTGCAAATACGGTGTAAGGGCCGGGGCTGTTTAGAACATCTAAAAGACCAGCCGCTTCTAACACATTTGCTAATGTTTTAAATTCGCCTGCGCTGACAGCAGTCTCGACAATATTTGCCATGAGTTTTCTTTAGTTAAGGTATCCTAATATATGGGATACAACCGTTAAACTGGCAGCGCATCTTTCAAGAGTGGGAATCAACTACTGGCGTGAATTCCCCGTTGTCGTAGTTCTTCCATGAAAAACTCTTCTAAAGAGGGACGAGCGACATTTAAAGAGATTATTTGCGCTTCCATTAGGCGTAGACTGGAGAGAAAATCTTGTAAATCTCCTTGTAAATGTCCTTGCCAATTTCCCACTTCAAATTCTAGGTCTGGTATCCATCTTTTGAGGATTTCTAATTTGCCGCCTTTGCCTTTCACTCGGTAAAAATCCGTACTGCCTAAAAGTTCATCCAAAGAGCCGATGCAAATTAGTTCGCCTTGTGCGAGTATGGCGATGCGATCGCAAATCATTTCCACATCAGATAAAATGTGGCTGTTGAAGAAAATGGTTTTTCCTTGAGCTTTGAGGGATAAAATTATTTCTCGAATTTGGTAGCGCCCCATCGGATCGAGTCCCGACATTGGCTCATCTAAAAATACCAATTCCGGATCGTTAATTAATGCTTGCGCCATCCCGATGCGTTGCACCATCCCTTTGGAATATTGGCGCAATTGCTTTTTCTTGGCAGCAGATTGAGCTAATCCCACCATATCCAACAGTTGGGGAATGCGCTTGCGTTGCACCGAATCTGGTATTTCAAATAATCCGGCGGTCATTTGCAACAATTCCCATCCGGTTAAATTGTCGTAGTAATAGGCATTTTCCGGCAAATAACCGATTTTTTGCTTGACAGCCCGATCGCCTAACGGTTGATCGAATATCGTCCCATGTCCGGAAGTCGGACGCACGATACCCAGGAGGGTTTTCAACAGGGTGGTTTTCCCAGCACCATTCTGTCCCAACAGTCCAAAGGTTTCTCCCTGATAAAGGCTGAGAGTGCAGTTTTTCAGAGATTGGATTTTTTGATTTAAAAAGAAGCCTGTTAGATAGGTTTTGCTCAAATTATAGGTTTGCACGACTGGTTCTCGTGCGCGGACAATGGCTTTTTCTTGGTTATCGGTAGTAGAAGTCATATCAGTTTAGCTAGATGCGGTCACTGAGTTCCATGATTCCCCATTGTGCAGGATGTTGTGTCAGTTCGGGGGATTGAGACTACTGCCACAGTTTATTGATGCCCAGAACAACCAGATTTCGTTTCAGTGCGTAAGTGCTAAACAGAAAACATTTGCTGGCTTAGATGTAAGTTCAATTACAAACTGACAGAAATTAAGTTGTTCATAGGCTATTATCGCTCATTTTGTATAGCAATAGAGTTTTCAGCAGCGTAGTTTTCCCCGCGCCATTTTGTCCCAACAGTCCGAACGTTTCCCCCTGATAGACGCTGAGGGTGCAGTTTTTTAGTGATTGGATTTTTTGATTTAATTCGACAATTTTTGATAATCGTTTTAAGTAGGATGGGTAGTAACTGGATTAGAAAAAGTCATTTCCGATTTGGCAATAGTTGAGATTGATTCATCAATTGTGCAAAATCTTGTAAAGTTTGACGATAGCGATCGCATTAATCACCGAATGCGATCGCTTTAAAAATTTCTGCTGAAGTAATCCCCTCATACTGGCTTTTCAAGCCTATCACAAATATCCATTCAATTAATTTTGTTTTATTAAGAAGTCCCTAACGCAAATTCATCGCTACTTTGAAAATGAAATTCTGCTGCAAAGGAGTGTTCGAGTTTTAGCTGATAGTCTCCACGATTTGCACTATTGGTTTCGATGATAATTTCTTTCACGACAGAAGATTCAGACCGATCGGAACCCAGAGGAAGTAAATCACCAAAAACGATTTCGTGAGATGGTTTAATAACCACAGCGGGTCTTCCATCCACTAAATTAGGAATCGAAGTTCCATCAGATTTTGAAACGACCGATAAAACCGCTGTTAAATTTTTAAACGTGACATTCGAGTAACAATTAGAGGCTACAACCGCAATTTTTTCCGCTCCCTGGGTTGCCAATGGTTGGCGATCGCTCCTTAACTCAAAACAGGGTAGGGGTTGCTGAATCTCCAACTCAATTCCCACCGGACGGCTATTGCAAATCACCTTTTGCAGAACTTCTGTAAAGCCACCAATAGAATCCCGATCCGTGAAAGCTATTCCGCCTGTTTCTCTCGCTAATCGGGCGTATTCTTGCTCCATCCCTTCTTTAAACTTGCTCTTGGTCGTACCAAAATAAGTATGAACTTTTACTCCCGCCTGTTTTGCTATGGCGATCGCCTTGTTTGCGCCGATAATATCTTCCTCGTCTGTTCTATCTCCTCCACCTTCGAGTGCTTCATCTCCTAAATAGAAAATCGATCGCGCGGCACCCGCGCGCCAATCAAAATGATTTGAGATATCTTCTACAGTCCGCGCCGCATCTTCCTGCGCTCCAGCTTCAGCTAATTCTCCTCGCCTTCTCGATCGCAACTCTGCATCGGCAACTTTGCACTCTTTCAAGAGATAATCCCGTAGAGTCCGATTAAAATTTGTCCCTTTCCAAGTACCTTCGACCCCAAACCATATTACTCTCAAATCGCAAGGACAACTAGCAGCAGCAGCAGAAATCGCAGCGGCGGCGGCATTGCTCAGGTCACTCGCTTCATCTTTCATCGAGGGGCTAGTATCGATAATGACAACCAAATCTACCGGATCTGCGGTGGTGCGGCTGATTCCACAAGGGCGGACAGTGGGAATAATTTGTTGTTTTTGGCTCATATCTTTTGTGTTCTAGTGATGATTGGGAAAAAGCGATCGCACGTACCTGCTCAAGTGCGATCGCCAACGCCAAGGAAGTTTTCAGATTAAATCATCTGGACTAACGCCCCAGGTTTGAGTACTATGATGTCCTTTTTTGTCAGAAGCAGCGAAATAATAATTCTTAAATCCGTCCAGTCGAAATACCCAAAAATCACTCGGTTCTAACTCGTTAAACTCAAAGAAAACCTTAACCGCATCGTCCAAGGGATTAGAGGCAGCTTCGGGATCGGCGGGTATCTCTTCCTGCCACAATGAGATAACGGCATCAGAATTTAGTCTTTCTCGCACCTTTTGTTCGGCTACTATAGTGGTAACTTCATCACCTTCAGCTAAGCCAAAACATTCCGGGTTTTCCTTCACTTCGTTACCTATGGAATGAGGCTGATATTGATCCAGAATAAAGCTCTGGAGCGCAAACAATAGCGCATCTACACAATTTCTGGTTGTCCCAGGGGTCACTCGCGCCTCAATCTCGGCAAGACTGATTTCAACTTTGAGATTAGGAACGTCAAATTTAGCTTTTGCACGTTCAAAATCAGTAGCGAACATAGTTGCACGGAGAGTTCTGGTGAAATTACCCTTGCTGTCATAGGCTAAAGAAGACCTCATGAAGCGATTAGCATCGTACAGCAATGCTTCATCCCCTAAGTCTTTCCAAATGGGTATGCGACTATTGGCACTAAAGCCACCCGATTCGGGATGTACCTCGTTGGTATAAACCCTAACGCTTTGACTAGGAGCTAATAGAGTTCCGTCAGGGAAAGTAAAAACATTAAATTGGCCCTCGGATGAACAGAGCATCCAACCAGATATATCGGCTGATTCTTTGTCTAAAT
>CAZJJR010000150.1:14300-14552 GCA_964546365.1 uncultured bacterium
GTTTGAGTTCTTTTGACAGTGCCTTTATAGCAAATATCGGTGATTTCTACTTGGTACATTTTGCTATTACATCCTTTGTGTGTTCGGTGGCGAGAAAGTGCGATCGCATTAAATTCTGGTGACTTGATGGATGCGATCGCTAAACCTGACTAATACTTATTTAGTAGCGTGCGTTTTTGTGAAATTACCTTTGCTGTCATAAGCTAAACCCGATACCAAATTTCCTTCAGCATCCAACAGTCTTGCCTCATC
>CAZJJR010000151.1:0-14449 GCA_964546365.1 uncultured bacterium
CGTGCGCGATCGCTATCGTTCAGCCTGGGTTTGCGGTGATTGGACTGATGACACCGATATGATGCTTTGCATCCTCGATAGCTTGCTAGAAAAACAACAAATAGATTTGTGCGATATTGGCATCAGATTTTATCAATGGGCATCTGCTGCTAATCCAGGCATCGGTTCTTTAACTTACAATGTACTCTTTTCTGCTCAATTATCTAAGGTTAACTTTTTTCAACCAGATTTTGAAAGTAACTATTACGTAGCGGCTAAGAAATATTGGGAAGATTCAGATCGAGAAGCCGCTGCAAATGGCGGCGTCATGCGAACATCTATTTTAGGTATTTGGGAGTATCCTTTTCTTGAAAAAATCAAATCAAACGCTATCAAAGTTTGCCAAATCACTCACTACGATCCTCGTTGTGTCGCTAGTTGTATAGCGGTTTCCTTAGCAATTAGCAAGTTATTGCAAGGAGTGAATAATATAGAAAATTTAATTGCCGAAATAGCAGCAGAAGTGGCAGAATATCATCCGAATATGGCAGAGTATTTTGCGCGATCGCAAAATGCTTCTATAGAAGCACTGCAACTAGGAGAACCAGAGAAAATGGGATATACTCTCAAAACTATGAGTGCGGGATTTTGGGCGCTGCAACACCCGTCATCTTTTGAAGATGGAGTATTGAAAATTATCCATGAAGGTGGAGATGCCGATACTAATGCGGCAGTAGCAGGTGGGATATTAGGTGCAAAGTTTGGTTATGAATCTATTCCTAAACATTGGATTGATGAATTGGCTTATAAATCTGAGTTAGAAAAAAGAGTTGAACAGTTAATAAATTTAGTAGCAGGACAACTATAGTTTGTAGTAAGGACTTTAGTCCTTATTTTACGATCGGCAGTAGCGTGTCAAAATTAAAGAAACAGCCCAGGAATTAACGGAGCACTTCTATGAGCGTAACCGTTCCCATTCAAAAGATCGAACTCACTCCAGGTAGCCATATAACTATCTCTAACCTTTCCTGGCAAGACTTTGAGGAAATTCTGATCGATTTGGGCGAAAAGCGTAGCAGTCGCGTCACCTACTACCGAGGAACCCTAGAAATCATGTCCCCCCTAGCTTTGCACGAACGTCCCCACCGGATTATTGCTTACATTCTCACAGCGATTCTAGATATACAGGGACGTAATTGGGAAGATTTTGGCTCAACTACGCTCAAACGTCCGGAAATTGCCGGAATTGAACCCGATACTTGCTTCTACATCCAAAATGCCGATCGAATGCAAGGCTGTATTAACTTGGATTTAAAACAGTATCCACCCCCAGATTTAGCAATCGAGGCAGATGTTACTTCTAGAACTACCTTGGATGCTTATGAAGCGATGGGCGTTCCTGAGGTTTGGATTTATCGCAACAAACAACTAAAAATTTATTTACTTTCTACTTCAGGGTATGCGGAAACATCCATCAGTCCCGCCTTTCCCGACTTACCAATAATTGAAATGATTCCTCAACTGGTGGAAAAAGCGATCGCACAAGGAACTAGCAAAATGCTGCGCGATCTCAGAACGGAATTTCGCCAAAAATAACTTTAAAAAATACAGCGCTTTTCAAGTGAATGATGTACGCATATCTGCTAACAGAAACCCGGTTTCTTCAAGAAACCGGGTTTCTATCCCATAGTATCTAAAATTGCGATATCCATTCTGCACGCAACTTATTAATAGCTTCCTCTTTTAACTTTGCTTCAATTTCAATCCAAGGTGCATGGCGATAAGCACTTGGCATAACTGTAATTAAATCGCTATGATGCGGATCGTTAAAAGATTCCCTGCCATTAGAAATATGCACTAATTGCCATTCGGGATGAGGCCAAGTAGTGCTTGCTTCTGCTAACATTTCCCCTACACTGGGATGTTCGTAACTATCTAATTTTTCGTGAATGACGTGATGGTGTGCATCAAATACCATCGGTATATTGACGGCGCGACAAATATCGAGAATTTCAGTAGCGCTGTAGGCGTGTTCGTCGTTTTCTAAGGCTAATCTGGAGCGAATATTTTCTGGTAAATTATTGATAACATCAATCAAACGTTGCGATCGGTCCGATTTTCCGCCGTGTATTTCCATTATCGTCCAAGGCGATCGCGGTAAACCCAACAAGTCTAAAATCATGGCGTGAGTACGTAAAATCTTGATGCTATTTTCGATTACTTCCGGTTTATCCGAACTCAGCACCACAAATTGATCTGGGTGGATGACGATGCGGATACCGAGTTCGGTGGCGCGATCGCCTATTTGTGCTAATTTATCTGTAAATTCAGCTAGCACTGCTTCCCCAACAGGTTCGTCAGCGAAGGGAAAAAGGGCAGAAGTGACGCGATACAGCCGAATTTGGTGGAAATTGCAAAATGCGATCGCCGCATTCAACCGAATAATGTTGTCAGCATACAACTCCCTGAGCGCTTTTGTCTGTTCGGCAGGTGCTAATTGCAACAGCCGCTTGCGTGTCATCGCACGATAGCGCACCTTATCCGATGCGGTAATGCACACTAAACCTAAATGCGGCAAAGTATTTACGGGAGATTGTTTGCTGATAACACTTGAATTCATTTTTTAGCGCCTTGTGGTAAAAAAGCAGCAGAATCGTAATAAGTACGGAAGCGCTGCACTTGTCCGTTATTTGTTTCTAACACAGTTATTCCCCGGTAGTCGATCGGTTCTCCCGACGAGAGATCCCCTTGGGAATTCCACTCTAATACGGCAGTACCATCACTTTCGACTACATTGGTAAAATGCGATCGAATATTATTGAAAACCGACAAATATTTTTGCCAAAATTGACGCGCACCATCCCTTCCCCGCAATGGTTTAGGTGTAGCGAGATTGGTGATTTCCGCATCTTCAGTAAATATTGCCACTAACGGATCGAGATTATTGGTTTTCTCTGCTTCTTGCAAAACCTCGATAAACTTTTCAGTTGTTTTGCTTGCCATTATTTTATCATTCCATTGCTTTACTTCAGAGGATCGTGACCCCAATTCATCAGAGAATACCGCCAACGAGTATTTTCGATATCACCTGATGGACGTTGCGCCAAATGACGGTGAACGTAACTGACAACTCGCTTCATTTGAGAGTAGTCATCTTCCGTGTAATCCGATTCTTTCTTGTCTAAAATATCGATAATGTGACGACCGGATTCGTGACCGATCGATTCCTTCCCATCATCCTTTTGACCTACTTCTTTCGACTCATCCGTTTTTAACCAAGACTCCAATTCTTTTCCTGTCATATTGACAGATTCTTTAAATTCTTGCACAACTGTCTTAGTACTTTTAGTCATCCTTATTTCTCCTTGATTTTTTTCAGCGACTCCGGTTTATGTGCAGCTTCTTTTCCAGACTTGTCGCTTTCCACTAAATATTCTGGATTATCTTCCGACGCCGCAACGTGATGTCCTTTAATATCCGTGGGTGAGGTAAGCTTTTCTTTCACTTCCCCTTTGGTAGTTCCTTGCGAAGTCTTCCACTCAACTTTGTCACCTTTTTTCAATTTGTCAGTCAAGAGTTTTCTCCCGTTCGATATTTTGCGTCCTACTTACTGTTAAGTTTTGTTGCTAGTTCTCAGAGGAACATCAACCGAAATATAGATTTACTCAACCTGGTAGAATAACTCTGTTATTTATGGAAACAACTCCGAACATGGAATCTACCACTGGTGCTGATGCAATTGATAATGCGATCGCAAAAGGAATAGACTTCGACGGTTCCCCTATTCCCGCCGCCAAACTGGAACTTTACCAAAAAGTTATGGGATTAGAAGCAGGACGGCAAAGAAGCGGTGTCAGCAATACAATGAGGTCGAGAATTGTTCGTATTGGCGCTAAACATATTCCCCAAGAAGAACTCAACAAAATGCTGATCGAAGCTGACTTTGCACCGTTGAAAGATAAAGAAATTGCCTTCTATTATGGGGGCAAATAAATAAACTTAGGAAGAATTCAGTAGTCAGAATTCAGGAGTCAGGAGTTAAAATAAATCTGACTTCTGAATTATATACAAAAAATAGTTTATATATAGCTTTATCTAGTAAAGTAGCAGCCCATATGTAGAATTTAATTAAAGATTATCACTTTTACAAGAAGCCAATCAAACATCTGCGTTTATCTGCGTTTATCCTCTTCCATCTGCGGTTTAAAAATCAACCCAATATCACATAAAGGAATATACTTAAATGCAACAAAAAAACCTCACAGAATATCCCTACCCTTCCGGACGACGAGTAATGATGGGAAAAAGGGGTGCAGTTGCCACCAGTCAACCCCTAGCAGTGATGGCAGGTATGGAAATGCTAATGTCTGGCGGAAATGCCGTAGATGCCGCATTAGCAATGGCGATCGCACTTACCGTAGTCGAACCCACCTCCAACGGCATTGGCGCTGATGCTTTTGCGATCGTTTGGGATGGCAAATTACACGGTTTAAATGCCTCTGGCAAAAGTCCTCAATCTCTCAATTTAGAAGCATTTACCGGACTAAAAGAAGTACCCCAAACCGGATGGTTACCAGTCACCGTTCCCGGCGCAGTTTCCGCATGGCAAAAGTTATGGCAAAAGTGGGGAAAATTGCCTTTCGAGCAATTATTTGCCCCTGCAATTCGCTATGCTGAAGAAGGGTTTCCCGTATCTCCCGTAACAGCACAAGCTTGGCAAAGAGCGGAAAGGATATTTTTACCCCTTACTAGTCCGGAATTTCAACCTTTTAAAGCAGTATTTTTTCCCAATCATCGCGCACCGGAAGCGGGAGAAGTTTGGCGAAGTGAAGCGCATGGAAAAACATTAAGAGCGATCGCATCTTCTGGCGGCGAAAGTTTTTATCAAGGAGAAATTGCCCGTAAAATTGCTAACTTTGCTAGTGATACAGGTGGTTTTTTAACAACAGAAGATTTTGCCAATCATCAAGCAGATTGGGTAGAACCAATTTCGACTAATTATCGCGATTTAACTGTATGGGAAATTCCCCCTAACGGACAAGGAATCGCCGCATTAATGGCATTAAATATCTTAGAAGGATTTGATATTGCCAAATATCCTCGCGAATCAGTAGAAAGCTATCACTTGCAAATTGAAGCAATGAAGTTAGCATTTGCTGATGTGCGCCGTCACGTTGGCGATGCTCGCTTTATGGAAGTGGCAGTAGAATCGCTTTTAGATAAGAATTATGCTAAAGAGAGGGGTAGTTTGATTTGCGATCGAGCAATTCCCCTCGCCGAACCCGGACTTCCCAAAGGCGGAACCGTCTATTTAGCAGCATCCGACGGGGAATTGATGGTTTCCTTCATCCAATCAAATTACGAAGGATTTGGCAGTGGTATCCTCGTTCCCGACACCGGAATTGCACTACACAACCGAGGAATGGGTTTCTGCTTAGAACCGGGACACTGCAACCAAATTGCACCAGGTAAACGTCCCTACCATACCATTATCCCCGGATTCCTCACCAAAGACGGACAATCATTAGGGCCATTTGGCGTCATGGGTGGGCCAATGCAACCCCAAGGACACTTACAAGTAGTAGTAAATATGGTTGATTATGGTATGAATCCCCAAGCAGCTTTAGACGCTCCCAGGTGGCATTTTGTCTCAGGAAAAAGAGTATTATTAGAACAGGCAGTTTCTCAAGAAATCGCCCAAGCACTATCTGAAAAAGGACATGAAGTGCGCGTCACTAAAGAAGCAAGTTTATTTGGTAAAGGTCAAATTATCTTGCACCAAGATAAAGTTTTAATAGCAGCTTCCGAACCTCGCGCCGATGGCATGGCATTAGCTTACTAACAAATCTATCCAAAAAATCAGATTATACTGATATACCTTACAACAAATCCATCTCTTCATCTGTGTTTATCTGTGGTAAAAAAAATCCTTAATACCTCATTCAAACCATGTCTCAAACAATTTTAATCACTGGCGCTTCTCAAGGTTCTGGCAAAGCAACAGCCCTATTATTTGCCCGTAACGGTTACGATGTTGTACTAGCAGCACGTCAACCAGAAAGATTAGAAGCAGTAGCGCAAGAAGTGCGAAATTTAGGTCGTTCTGCGTTAGCGATTCCCACCGATGTAAGCAATTCCCAACAAGTAGAAAATCTAGTCAATCAGGCATTAGAAAATTTCGGCAATATCGATATTTTAATCAACAATGCAGGAATCTGTTTAACAGCGCCGATCGAAAACACTTCTCTCAATGATTGGCATCAAATAATGGATACCAACTTTTGGGGATATGTTTATACAATACAGGCTATCATCCCCCATTTCTTAGCCCGAAAAACCGGAACCATAGTCAATGTCGGTTCTGTTGGTGGCAAAATGCCTCTACCAAACATGACCGCCTATTGTGCTAGCAAATATGCCGTTACTGGGTTAACCGAAACTCTTCGTTTAGAATTAGCACCCAAAGGTATTCATGTTTGTGCGGTACATCCTGGAGTGATTAACAGCAATTTTATGGAACGCGCTATGTTTGGCGGCAAAGATTTAGCTGAAACCGAATTGCGCCGTCAGCAAATGAGTAAATTGCTTGACTCGTCTTGGGTAAGTAAACCGGAAGATATTGCTAATGCGATTTGGGATGCGGTGAAAAATAAAAAGGCTGAAGTAGTTGTTGGGATTACATCTTTAGCTACTGAATCCTATCGTTTATTTCCCGGTTTGATGCAGTGGGTGATGAGCCAAAATGTGAAGTAATTTTATATATTCTTAAAGGAGATATCCATGCTTTTAGATGTTCGCCTTTTCACAGTTAAAGAATATCACCAGATGGCTGAATCTGGTATCCTCAATCCAGAGGAACGAGTTGAATTACTGGCAGGACAAATATTAAAAATGGCAGCGAAAGGAACAGCGCACGAATCATCTATCACGCGGACGGAATTGTTGCTAAGGGTTCTCTTAGGTAGAGAAGTTCTTTTGCGTTTACAATCTCCTGTACAACTAGATGATTTTTCTGAACCAGAACCGGATATTGCGGTGGTGAGATTCGATCCGCTTTACTACGAAGATCATCATCCCAATCCTTCAGAAATTTATTTAATTATTGAAGTTGCAGATACTACTTTGAGTAAAGATTGTGGAATTAAAGCCAGAATTTATGCCCAATCTGGGATTGCTGATTATTGGGTGTTAGATGTAAATAACCGTCAGCTTCATGTATTTCGAGAACCAAGTGAAAATGGATATCAAAGTGAGTTAATTTTGTCTGATAGTAGGAGAGTTTCGCCTTTGGCGTTTCCGGAAGTTACGATCGCAGTTGGCGAAATGTTACGTCCGCTAGCCTAGATAAATAATCGCTACAAAACTCGATCGCTTCAGACAAATCGCCGGTCACTTGCGGATATTCCACCAAAGGAGGATCGATAATTATTAAAGTTACTCCTAATTCATCGGCAACTAATCTTTTAATATCTTCTCCCCCTGGCGTACCGGAAGCTTTCGTTACTACCGTTGAAATTTGCCAATGTTGCCATAAAGCTTTTTCTAAATTGGCAGGAATGGGCGGACGCATGGCAAATAATCTGTCTATCGTAAAACCTGCGGCTAATGCTGCTTCGATCGAACTCGTTAAAGGCAAAACTCTGGCAAATAAAGTCGATCGCTTTTGCCAAGCACTAAATAAAGGCAAAACTTTATACCCAACCGTGAGTAAAACTCTTTGTCCTTCTAGATATTCCCCAGCTAGCAGAGTATCGAAACTATCTAAATGTACGATCTGACGGCTAGTACTAAGGGAATTTTCGCTTTCAAAACGCGGACGTTCGTAACGCAGATAGGGAATTGCTAATTGGGTACAAGCTGCGATCGCATTTTTGGAAATCTCCACCGCATAAGGATGAGAAGCATCCAACACCGCCCCTATGTTCTCTGTTGCCAAAAATTGCCGAATTTGAGCAAAATCTAATCGCCCCACCCAAACTCGCAACACCGGGACATCTGGGTAAAGCGATCGAGCATTTTCCGTTGTTACAGAAATAGTACAGGGCAGCTGAGCTCGCGCGATCGCAGCTGCCAATTGACTACTTTCGGTCGTACCGCCGATCAACCAAAGTCGCTTACTAGTGTCTGCTTGGTCTTCCAACAGCTTACCCTGCCAGAAAAAAATTTAACCCTTGAGGGCTTTCCGAAAATTCTTCCGAAAAGACCCATTTACCAATAAAACCGGCCACAGCAGCGACATTGTAACGCGAGTAGGCAAATCCCGATTAAAGTTCGTTCTCTCAAATCCAGTCCAGAACTTCCAGATACCGCCTATGTAACCTACCACCAATGCGATGACAATTAACTTACCCATAGAATCTCCTTGCAGGGGATACCATTTAATTCAACTATAACTAGAGGAATTCCCTACCATAAAAGCTGAGTGAGGAGTTCCACCCTAAGCCACCTTATCGCGAAGTAAGAACAGGCGATCGGTAGGCGACAAGATTAACGATCGGTCAATGCTTGGCACAAATAAAGTTTATCGATCGAATTTTCAACATTATCTCGATCGACTTTTTAACATTAAAGAAGGATCGTCACTTCCAAATGCTAAACCAAGCATCATAACCCCAGGCTGGGACTTTCCACAAGTTAACCCCCAAGAATCGGTGGCGACAATCAAAGAGTGCAAACAGGAGGAATTATGCGGGCAGTGCTAATGGCTGGCGGATCTGGAACTAGGCTGAGACCGCTTACTTGCGATCTTCCCAAACCAATGGTGCCGATCCTCAATCGGCCTATTGCAGAGCATATTATAAATCTACTCAAAAGACATCACATAACAGAAGTCATTACCACATTGCACTACCTACCAGACGTAATTCGCGATTACTTCCATGACGGTAGTGACTTTGGCGTGCAAATGACCTACGCCGTCGAAGAAGACCAGCCCTTAGGAACCGCAGGATGCGTTAAAAATATTGCAGAACTATTAGATCGAACCTTTCTAGTAATTAGCGGTGATAGCATCACCGACTTTGACTTAAGTGCTGCCATTCATTTTCACAAACGCCGCCAATCAAAAGCCACATTAATTTTGACCCGCGTTCCCAATCCGATCGATTTCGGTGTCGTCATCACCGACGAACAGCATAAAATCTGCCGATTCTTAGAAAAACCTTCCACCAGCGAAATATTTTCCGATACAGTTAACACCGGTGCTTATATCCTAGAACCAGAAGTTTTAGATTTTCTTCCCCCTAACCAAGAAAGCGACTTTTCCAAAGACCTATTTCCCCTACTCCTCAGTAAAGAAATACCCATGTACGGCTATATCGCCGAAGGTTATTGGTGCGATGTCGGTCATCTAGACGCTTATCGAGAAGCCCAATATGACGGACTTTACTCGAAAGTCAAACTAGATTTTCCCTACGAAGAGCGATCGGCCCAAATTTGGATCGGCCAAAATACCTACATCGACCCCACCGCCAGCCTAGAACCCCCCGTCCTGATCGGCCATAACTGTCGCATTGGCCCGCGAGTGCAAATCGAACCCGGAACAGTCATCGGGGATAACGTTACCATTGGTGCAGACGCCAACCTAAAACGCCCGATCGTTTGGAACGGTGCAATTATCGGCGAAGAAGCCCATTTAAGCGCCTGCGTGATTGCCAGAGGCGCCAGAGTCGATCGTCGCGCCCACATCCTAGAAGCCGCCGTCGTCGGTTCCCTCTCCACCGTTGGCGAAGAAAGTTCGATCGGCCCCGGCGTCAGAGTTTGGCCCAGCAAACAAATCGAATCCGGTGCCACCTTAAACATCAACCTAATCTGGGGTCAAACCGCCCATCGCAACTTATTCGGTCAACGCGGAGTTTCCGGATTAGCTAACATCGACATTACACCAGAATTTGCCGTCAAATTAGGAGCAGCCTATGGCTCTACTTTAAAACCCGGTTCCCAAGTAGCCGTTTCCCGAGATCAGCGCAGCATCTCCCGCATGGTTTCCCGTTCCTTAATCGCCGGATTAATGTCAGTGGGAGTTCACATTCAAAACCTAGAATCGACTGCTATTCCCATTACTCGCACCGTCATTTCTACCCTCTCCGTCGTCGGTGCAATTCATGTCAGAGTACACCCCGATCGATCGGATCATATTTTAATTGAATTTTTAGATGCCAAAGGCATCAACATCTCGAAATCCCAAGAAAAAAAAATCGAAGGAGCCTATTTCAAAGAAGACTTACGACGCGCCCAAATTCACGAAATTGGCAACATGGGTTATCCCAGCCAAGTAATGGATATTTACAACACCAGCTTTCAAAAAAATCTCAGTACAGAAGCAATTCGCTGCAGTAGTTCTAAAGTAGTAATCGACTACGTTTATGCCGTATCTGGCGCTGTTCTACCTCAACTCTTAGCTAAATTTGGTTGCGATGCCGTAGTATTAAATGCCAGCCTCAATCAAAACGCCGTTACTAATGCCGAAAGAGAAGGTTTATTACAACAACTCGGTCATGTCGTAGAAGCCCTAAAAGCTAATTTTGGAGTGCAAGTATCTGCCAACGGAGAACAATTAATCTTAGTAGATGAGTCGGGAATACCAATTCGAGGCGAAATGTTAACCGCTTTAATGGTAGACACCATGCTTACCTCTCATCCCAGAGGAACCGTCGTAGTTCCAGTCCACGCCTCCAGCGCAGTGGAACAAATTGCCCGTCGTCACGATGGCAGAGTAATTCGCACCAAAGCCAATCCAAGTGCTTTAATGGAAGGAGCGCAAAGCCATCATAATGTGGTGTTAGGCGGATCGGGAGAAATGGGTTTTATCTTCCCTCAATTACACCCGGGATTTGATGCCATGTTCTGCATCGCAAAACTGATTGAAATGCTAACTATCCAAGAGCGAAGTCTCGGCAGCATTCGGGAATCTTTACCCAGAGTTACTCACAAAATCCAGTCAGTTCGTTGTCCTTGGACGGTGAAAGGCTCCTTAATGCGCTACTTGGTAGAAACCCACGCTACAGATAGTTTAGAACTCGTAGATGGGGTAAAGATTTGCAATCGATTTAATGACAGTTGGGTGTTAATATTACCTGATGCCGGAGAACCAATGGTGCATATTTTTGCCAACAGCAGCGATCGCGAATGGGTAGATGATAGTTTGAGAGAATACCGCACCCGCGTCCAAAATTTTGTTGAAGAACAACAAGGATTAGAAGCCGAAAAAGAAGGATAATTAGATAGTAGTCATTTGCCTTTTTTCAATGACAAATGACCGATCGCAAATGACCGTTAACAATTAACAAGGAACAGTTAATTATGAATAGCTGCATCTTAATGGCAGAAGTAGTTCAAGAACCCCAACTGCGCTATACCCAAGGCGATCCTCAACTGGCTGTTTCAGAAATGATAGTCCAATTTCCCGGCCAGCGAGTAGAAGATCCGCCATCTACTTTAAAGGTAGTCGGATGGGGAAATTTAGCTCAAGAAATCAACGAACGCTGCCGTCAAGGAATGCAAATAGTAATCGAAGGTCGTTTGGGTATGAATACCCTCGATCGACCAGAAGGTTTCAAAGAAAAACGTGCCGAATTAACAGCCCAAAAAATTCACTATCTGGGAACGAACGCTAATTTTCAACCCGCTACTTCAGTAGCTACCAATGCTACTATAAATACATCACCTGTTGCTGTTAGTGGAGACTCTTATCGTTCTAACGTTGCTAATACTAATGTCGTACCTATGACAGCTACTAGCAAGGTCGCTACGATGTCCCCAGAGGATGATGAACCACTACCTAATGTGAGAACAACTCCTCTAACTAATCAACCAACACCAGCCAGCCAACCAGATGTAGACGATATCCCGTTCTAAATAAACTAAGGTGGGCAATATTGCCCACCTTAATAATAAAATATTAGTTCGTAGTAAGGACTTTAGTCCTTATTCTTGAAAGTAAAAGAGGACTAAAATCCTCACTACAAACCAATATACAAAAATGACTGCTCAAATTACCAAACAATTACCCATTCCTCCCCATTTCGATGCCCAAAAATTAGGCCAAGTTTGGCGAGTTACTTACGAACAAAGAGCAAAAGATGCCACAGATTGGGCGAAAAAGCACGGTATCCCACCAGCCGCGAATGACAATCCTCGCATTTGTTTATTAATTATCGATGCCCAAAATACTTTTTGCATTCCCGATTTTGAATTGTTTGTAGGCGGTCGTTCTGGTACGGGAGCAATTGATGATAACCTGAGATTGTGTGATTTTATTTATTGTAACTTAGGTTTAATAACCTCTATTTACCCGACAATGGATACTCACGCAGCAATCCAAATCTTCCATGCCATGTTTTGGGTAAATGAAGTGGGAGAACATCCAGCACCCATGACAGTAATCTCTTTTGATGATGTGAAAAATGGGGTTTGGAAAGTTAATCCAGAAATTGCTTTTAGTATAACTAATGGAGATTATTCCGCACTGGAAAGCCATGCTTTGCATTACGTTAAAACCCTCAGCGATGGCGGCAAGTATCCCCTGATTATTTGGCCGTATCATTCTATGTTAGGGGGAATCGGTCATGCTTTAGTTTCATCAATAGAAGAAGCGATATTTTTTCATTCTATTTGCCGTCACAGTCAAAGCAAATTTGAGATTAAAGGCGATCACCCTTTAACGGAGAATTATTCTGTATTGCGTCCGGAAGTTTTAGAAGGTGCAAATGGATTTGCGATCGCACAAAAAAATAAAAGTTTAATTGAAAATTTATTGAAGTTTGATGTAATTATTATTGCCGGACAAGCCAAAAGCCATTGTGTTGCTTGGACGATTGATGATTTATTGAATGAAATAATTGCTATAGACCCGAATTTAACTAGAAAAGTCTATTTACTAGAAGACTGTACTTCCCCCGTGGTAGTACCGGGAGTAGTTGATTTCACAGAACAAGCAGATGCGGCTTTTCAGCGATTTGCCGATGCTGGAATGCACCTAGTTAAGTCAACTGATGCGATCGCAAATTGGCCTGATATTAAGCTTTGAAATTGCAGAACCCCTGTTTAGAGAGAAGAACCCGGTTTTTTCAAGAAACCGGGTTTATTTCCAGGTGTTTATCCGAATATTTAATAAACTATTAGGTTTATCTTTTTAGAATATCCCTTAGCTGTTGTCTCTTCAGACAAGGCTTAAAATAAAAAGATTAAAACCTAATACTAGGTAAAAGGGCAATGTCTATAATTTCACCTATTACTAATCCCAAGACAGCCGAAATTATTAAAATCCAAAATTTATCTTGCTCACTAAAGCCAGCAAGATAAATTTCTATGTTGGCTAAGCTTGTAGTAGCTAATAGTAAAATAATTAAACCAGACAACAGAATCCAATGGGTAGCAATTAAAGCAATTGATAAGCTTACCATTAACGCTACGAGCCAAGTTAAAAAGGTATATTTTTCCAGCTTTTCTAACCAAATTAGATTTTTCCAAGCAATTGTTAAAATTACTGCTACAATAAACGCTCCCACCAGCCAGAACAGGTGATGAGCAGATAGATACCAACCTAGTAAAGCATAAGCCAAACAAAGTAACGCCAGAGGTGCAAAGGGAATTTTTTTCAAAAAAACTAGGTTCATAAATAATGGTTTAGTAACTAGGGGATTAGAAAGGTAAACTGCGACCAGAAATAGGAAATTTGAAGGCGGAATCTGACAGAGCTATTACAGGAAAATCAAAACAATGAAATTAAGCGGTTTACTTTGAAGTTAAATCTAAGAACGACTGAGTATAACTTCTGGTTCGATGGTGTAACAGCTTTAATTTGAACGCCAATATTTCATGCTCGTTTCCTCCTATACCTTTAATATAGTTAATTTGAGACTTCTATAGCAACTCCATTAATCGGGACTTTAGTGAATTATTTTTAATTTAACTTAATCAAATTGATTGGTTTGTAAGCTTGACTACTATCTACCTCTAAAATTAAGCTAGGGTGATTTTAGATTCGCGCCGACTGAGACTAGACTTGTATAGTTAAATTGAGCAGAAAATAGTGACGGTGACGAGTTTCTCCCGCGTGTCCCTCGATCCCTGCCTTCTTGTCCCTCCTGAAAACGATCGCGATTCCAAAGAACGCGGATATTACCCCCCTACCGCGATCGGTCATTAGAAGTAGAATAAGGGACAGCACGAATCTAGAGTCCAGGAGGATTCGACTTTGGATGAGTTGAGAGCGGCGCTGGAGTTGGCAACAGAAGAAGAATTGCAACAAATCACGGCAATTCTGTTTTGTCGTCGATTTAATCCTTTAGACTACGTTCAGACACCAGACCCCATAGAAGTACAAAGCCACGATCGCGAAACTTGGATAGACTTACTAGAAGACAGATTTCGTTTTTTAGCAGCAGATGGCTTAACCGTATTGCGAAGACGCACCCAACTAGTTAGCTACCGCCAAACTTTGATCCAAGTTTGCCGTTATCTGAAAATT
>CAZJJR010000152.1:0-234 GCA_964546365.1 uncultured bacterium
GACGATGGCTAAGGGTTGGGCGTGTTGCTGAAACCACTGTAAATTTGAGAAGATTTTCAGGAATTTTTGAATTGCCGATCGCCGATTGCTGCGAATGCTGGGCTGACTACCGACAATTATGCGATCGCCTACTTGCAACTGTTGACCGTAAACTACCGCCGAAACAAGATCCATTCGCCCTTTCACTGGCAGGTAATAGATCAGCATTCGGGAACGGTTTTCCCCTAAATCGCT
>CAZJJR010000152.1:272-13909 GCA_964546365.1 uncultured bacterium
TATCCTTCGTGAACGGGCCAAGTTTGGTTAAATAAGCGCAATTGTCCGATCGCGCGATTTCCCAAAGCCGCAAAAGCAAACACCGGTGCAGCTAAAGCCGCTACGCTCATAGTAACGTGATCCGAGAGAATTCGATCCAAGCGATCGCCCAAACTCGTATTAAACAATCGATTGATAATCCGAATTCCCGGATTAAGGACTCTGGCTTGAGTGAGAATTGCTAAATTCAGCGTTTCGTCATTACCGGCGATCACTAAGGTGTGCGCTTCTAAAATACCTGCGGCGATTAAAGTAGAAGCCGCCTTTACATCTCCCACCACGATATCGCGATCGTCATAACCGGGTATCGATTCGTGGTGAATCCCAGTAACAGAAGCACCTTGCTGCTTTAGCAAGCTATATATCTTCAAGCCAGTATAACCCAAGCCGCAAACGATGATTCGGGGTTTCATTTTTAAAGGAGAAAAAGGTAATCTAGAATTTGCTTTCTAGCAGAAACCTTTATTCTCCATCTCTATGGATTTTAGGACTGTAGCTGAAAACACATTAGGGAATGAGGAAAGGGGAATCAGGCATTGGGCATTCGGCATAGATAATAGTTATTGCGAAAGTTATTTTTTTACTAAAAACGTGTAAGAAATCTGGATGAAACTTTACCTCGCCAGCAAACGTCATAACTCAATAAATTACTAAAAAATTTAGTGGTAATTCCAAGTGAAAAAGTTAATTCAATTCAGCGCGATTTTTGGCATTTTATCCACAGTAATTGTAGTGTCACCAGCCATATCGCAAAATCAGCCAGCCCCATCTTTACCTCGTACTCCAGCCAATACAATTTTCAACGTTCGACGCCAGCAGGGAAATTGTCCGAGAACCGTTCGCCTGTGGACTTCATTTCGTTACTATGAAGGCGGCGGAGAGCATACAGTGATTGCCGATACAAGTGCGATCGCAGGCACTGCCAGACTAATATCATCCAACAAAAAAGTGGCAGAATACAGAGCGCCCTTAAACAGAACATATGCCTCTTGCGTCGGTCAAGCAAACTCTAGTACTGATGATTTTCCCTATCGATTTCGCTTTAGTGGCGGTAACGTAACTTTTCGCGTACAACTACCTGGAGATACCCCTAGCAATCCTTCCGAAATTTCCTATAAAGGCGTGGTGTCTACCCGTCCCGTTGTGCGTTGGGCAATTGCTGATTAATTTGTCATTGATTATTTGTCATTGGTACAATAAATTAGACAAATGACAAATAATCAATGACCAATAACTATTAAAATCGAATGGATTACTACGTTATTTACGACGGCAATTGCAATCTTTGTTCTAATTTAGTACAAATCTTAGAAAACTTGGATAAAGGTCAAATATTTCAATATGTCCCCATGCAAGACGAACTCACCCTTAAGCGATTCGGGATGACCTCCCAAGATTGCGAAATGGGGATGATTTTAATCGATGCAAACGCACCCGAAAAGCGATGGCAAGGTAGTGATGCAGCGGAAGAAATCGGTCGGATATTGCCGATGGGGAATATTTTTATCGAAGTTTATCGAAGTTTACCAGGAGTGAAGTGGGTAGGCGATCGCATTTACAAACAGATCCGTGACAATCGCTACACTTTATTTGGTAAGCGCGATGTAACATATCAAACCGCCTATCCCATTGGTTGCCATTCCCCAGAAAATTGCACCCATTAGGATAGATGAAACGAAGCAGAATTCTCTGGAGTAGAATATCAATAAACTCACTTATTAATCCACAAGTCGGAACTCTCATCCATTCTGAATTCTGAATTCTGACTCCTGAATTCTTTCTAAAAAAGACGGCTAGTTTTTACTAGCCGTTAAACAACTCAAAAACTTGTTTACAAAAATGTTTTAGCTTTTCCCCCACCTCCGGCACGGGTTGCTTATCGCCAACAAAACTCCAGTTATCAACTGTCGAAAGACGCCACGCCACACCTTCATGATCGAAACCTGCAATTTCAATCCCAATTAAACGACGAAAAGCTTCTTCAGGATCTTCGTAAAAACGAATCTGTACTAAAATGCTTCGGCATTGACTCCGCCTACTCCAACCAGGAAAATGAAAACCAATATCGATCGAATCCGGGTCAACTAACTCCGTCGTATCAGGATCGTTTTTCCACGGTTTTAAATCTGCCCTCGCGTCCGGAAAATGGGATTTAAACAAATTAACCACGGCAGCAATTTTAGTGGCAGTTTGAATAGAAGTAGCCTGTTGAGATGCGTTCATTTGATTTTGCTTCCTTGTAATTAAAATATTCGTGTCATTTTGGCGAAATAGTCTAACAAGATATTCCTAAATTCGCAACTACAAAACATCATGGGAAAGGATGAAACCTAAAGGATGAAGGATGAAGGATAAAGGATGAAAATTTATTGTATTTATATCCCTCTCTCCCCTGCACCCCTGCTCCCATGCCCCCTGCACCCCTGCCCCCCCATCTCCCCACCCTCCTCGCACCTTGCCTAACTACACCATCAAGCGGTAAGCTCAGACAACCGGAAGCGAAGCAGGATTGGTAAAGTGGCAATAAACGAGGAATTAATCGAAATTGGTGTCCTCAAATGGTATTACCGGGAAGCTAAACCCATCGGCAGAAGCGACAGACTGCCAGTAGTGCTACTGCACGGCTTACCTTCCCAAAGTTATACTTGGACGGAAGTCATGCCAGCTTTGGCAGAAAAAGGATACCCTTGCATAGCACCAGACTGGATAGGTTTTGGCAACTCATCCAAACCAGATAAAAAAGAATTTGCTTACACCCCAGATGCCTTTGTCGAAGCATTCGCAGCATTCATCCAAGCTTTGCAACTAGAAAAGTTTTCCTTAGTAGTGCAAGGATTCCTGGGGTCTTGCGGTGTTCAGTACGCCTTGCGTCATCCCCAACAAATCGAACGCTTGGCTATCCTGAATGCACCCATCTCAACAGCTGCCAAACTACCTTGGAAAATACAACAACTCGGATTGCCTTTAGCCGGGGAAATGATGACCCAAGACCCCCTGTTAGTTGACCGCACTCTAGAAGGTGGTAGCGGTTACGGCATATCAGACAAAGACTTAGACGTATATCGCCGCCCCTTCCTCAAAAGTTCTGCGGCGGGACGCAGCTTGCTGTGGACGGTACGAAATATCCAGATGCAGCAGTCAATGGCAGAAATAGAATCCGGATTGCGTCAGTGGGAAATCCCCACATTGATTGCTTGGGGAATGAAAGACCGTTGGTTACCCTTCTCTCAAGTAGAACCACTAGTCAATTCTATTCGGGATGTAGAAGTATCGAAACTAGCAGACGTTCAGCATTATCCCCAAGAACATTGGTCTGATAAAGTCAGCGAAGCGCTAATTGGGTTTCTTCGCAGCTAATATTTTTAAGGATAGTTTTTTTATTAGCTGAGTTGATTGCAAAAATAAGCATGATGCAACGTTATCGGTCTATTTTGGCCTTAGTGCTAGCATTTGTCACCGCGTTTTTGGTTAGCTGCGGTTCTCCAGCAGCGAAAGTTCCTCCCACCTATACGCCAGCGCAAATCGAACTGATTCAACAATATGTTTCTAGTATTGACCGCTCGAAGAATCGCTTGCCAGAATTGGCAAAATTGATTCAAGAGGAAAATTGGGTATTTGTTCGCAATTTCATTCGTGGGCCTTTGGGTGAATTGCGTGCCAACATCAGTGCGGTAGAACGCCGTCTGCTTCCCAATGCACAAGCTAAAGCCCGCGAAACTGCCAAAGAAGTAGCTGAAAGCTTGGAGTTACTCGACCAAGCAGCGCAAGTACGGGACTACAAAGCTGCTATTCGCGATTACGCTGCTCTTCAAAAGAATCTGAACGCTTTTGTGGAATTAGCTCCTAAATCATAGTCGTCATTAGTCATTGGTCATTAGTCATTTGTTATTTACTTAATGACCAATGACTTTCAATTTTAGTAGGGTGCGTTACGCGCTTCGCTAACGCACCGTTAACTAAAGGCGCTAAGTAACGACCAAAACCCTTGAAACGAAGAGAGCAATATTGGAGAACTCTTTCGGGTTGATGAGGTAAAATATTCACCTATTTGGGAAATGGTGCGTTAGGCACGGAATTTCCATTAATGGTTAAAATACAGCATTTATTACCCGTGCCTAACACACCCTACAGTTAGATAATTAGATAAGATTTTACAATTGCGATAAACATTGAATAAACGTCATTTCTTGTTTACTAATGACCAATCACAAATGACAAATAACCAATCACAAATATGACTAAAGTAGTTATTATTGGGTGCGGAGTTGTTGGCGCTACTATTGCCTACGAACTCAGTCAAATTCCAGAATTAAATATTACAGTTGTAGATAAGCAATCTCCAGCGCAGGGTGCTACCAGTGCATCACTCGGCGTGGTGATGGGTGTGGTTACTCGAAAATTGAAGGGGAAAGCTTGGCAATTACGAGAAACTAGTATCCAGCGCTATGAAACTTTGATTCCCGAATTAGAAGCGATTACTCAGCGTCAAATTCCTTATAATCGGCTAGGAATTTTAATGCTTTGTTTGCCAGAGGATGATTTAACAAGTTGGCAAGAATTATTAGAAATTCGTCGTGTTCAAGGTTGGCAATTAGAAATTTGGGATGTTGAAAAGGTAAAAGCTAATTGCCCTCATCTTAATGTAGATAAATTTAAGGGGGCTGTTTATTCTCCTCAAGATAGACAAGTTAATCCCACTGCTTTAACTTTAGCATTAGTTGATGCCGCTCAACGCAATGGCGTTAATTTTCATTTTAATGTCAATGTTTCTGATATCGAATCAACTGAATCAGTAGGTGAAGATATAACTTCTTCTGGTCGAATTAAAACTACTAATAGAGATATCGATTTTGATTGGTTAGTGATATCAGCAGGTTTAGGTTCAACGCCGTTGATGGCATCATTACAAAACCAAATTGATATCAGACCAGTATTAGGTCAAGCTTTACATTTGCGATTGCCACATCCGTTAGGAAATGCTGATTTTCAACCAGTAATTAGCGGCGATGACGTGCATATCGTGCCATTGGGAGAGGGGGATTACTGGGTAGGTGCAACAGTGGAATTTCCAGTGGAAGGAAGTAATGAAATAGTGATAGATGCCAGTCAATTGGAAGTAGTAAAACAGGAAGCGATCGCATTTTGCCCACCTTTAGCCCAAGCCACCATCATCAGAACTTGGTCTGGTTTGCGTCCCCGTCCCGAAGGTCGCCCTGCACCTATTATCGGCAACTTACCCGGTTATCGCAACATTCTATTAGCAACTGGTCATTATCGTAATGGTATTTTGTTAGCGCCTGCTACTGCACAAGCAATTCGAGAAGCTATTTTGGGTTAAGTTGGAATGAGGGAATTATTATGAAAGAATTACCAAATGATGAAAAACTAGATAAACTGTTGGAACTTGCGAAAAATGCCGAACAAAAAGCTAAAGCTTTGTACGATATGGCAACAGAAATAGATGAAAAATGGCGACTTCGACTAGAAGCAAGAGGGCAAGCTGCGATCGAGAAATTACGAAAAGCTAAATTGGAGGTATGAGGGAGCATTGCCATGAATGAACCATCTTTAAATGAAAAGCAACTGGCGGAATTAAATGAAATTCTGGAAATTGCCAGAATTACCGAACAAAAAGCGAGAGAATTATATGAGATGGCAAACCTAATGGCGCTGAAGTGTCAAATAGAAGATGAAATTAGAGAATTGGGAAAACAGCCAGCTGGTGAAAGAGCATAGAATAGAAATTTAAAAGGCGGATGTCTATTTCTTGGCTTGGTGACAAAATTACAATGAAAGAATTGCCAGATGACGAGACTTTAGATAAATTACTTGAACTAGCCAAAGTTGCTGAACAAAAAGCTAAAGCCGTTTACGATTTAGCGACAGAGATAGACGAAAAGCTGCGAATTCGGCAGGAATTAAGGCGACATACCACAATCCGCCTGCGAATCAATTCGCAGGCTAATAGCTAAAGTCCTCTCAAGAGGACTAAAGAACTAATTAATATTCAAAAGCTTTCAGTCCATTTTAATGGACTTGAGCTATTAGCCCGGAAATTGATTTCCGGGCGGGCTAAAACGCAGGCGCTATATCTCAGCTAACGCTTATGTTGGGTTTCGTACCTCAACCCAACCTACGAATCTAACATCCCTACCAACTTCACCAATTTTCAGCCTAAAATCGTGATAAGTGCGGTGCAAGGAAGCCATCGATGCTGCAACGATTTTGGCGGTGGATTAAAAGGTTTTTTCAACGTTTATGGGGAACACCACCCCAAACCTCGACGCCTGCTGAGACGGTGAGTAAACCAGTTTTGACAGATACGGAATATGAAAATATCTTTCTTCAACTGCTGGAACGAGTCGATGAAGGTGCGAGTCGGGGACAAATTAAGGGCTTTTTGATTGGCAGAAATATCACCGATGCTGAATTAGTGGCGTGGTTGCGTCGGTTTGGGGAAAAGTTGCTGGGGACACCGGAACAGCATCAGGAAATCGCGCAACGGATGGTGCGGCTGAGTGATGTTTGCGGTGGGGAATTGGGAAAGGTGGCTGGGGAATTTGGCAGGCAGATATTAGCAGTAATTGCGCCGTCTCCGGGATCTGAAAATGTTAATAAAAATGATGTTTGGGATGAGGTGATCGAGGCGGAGTTTGTTGGAGAGGAAGGGAAGCGCAGAGACGCAGAGAACGCAGAGGAAAATTTAGAGGTTGGGGAAGATGCAGAGATGTGGTTGGAGAGGGGTAATCAGCAATTTGATGAAGGGGATTTTTTAGGGGCTGTTGCTTGTTATGATAAAGCTTTGGCGATTAAACCTGACTATCACCAAGCCTGGTATAACCGGGGTGTGGCGCTGCGTAACTTAGGTAAATCGGAAGAAGCTATCGCTAGTTACGATCGAGCTTTGGCGATTAAACCTGACTATCACCAAGCCTGGTATAACCGGGGTGTGGCGCTGCGTAACTTAGGTAAATCGGAAGAAGCTATCGCTAGTTACGATCGAGCTTTGGCGATTAAACCTGACTATCACCAAGCCTGGTATAACCGGGGTGTGGCGCTGCGTAACTTAGGTAAATCGGAAGAAGCTATCGCTAGTTACGATCGAGCTTTGGCGATTAAACCTGACAAAGACGAAGCCTGGAATAACCGGGGTGTGGCGCTGCGTAACTTAGGTAAATCGGAAGAAGAAATCGCCTGTTACGATCGAGCTTTGGCGATTAAGCCTGACGATCACCAAGCCTGGTATAACCGGGGTATTGCAGCAGGAAGTTCACCTAACTATAACTCCCAAGCTGCTGTTCTCTTGCAAATGCAATTCCCCAAATCTCCACCAGTCATAGCAAATTTTACCCTCACTCGACGCGGCTATGAAGGGCAACTATTAAGTTATCAAGAAGGCTTAAAACATTGCCCCAAAGAAACCCACCCCCAAGGCTGGGGAAAGTTGCATCATGCAATCGGGCAAGCACACTACAGGCAAGGACGCTACAACTCTCATCAATCTTATTGGAATAAAGCCGTTACCAGTTACCATCAAGCACTCGAAACTCTCACTCAAGAAGCTTTTCCCGAATTGCATTTAGAGGTTTTACAAGATTTAATCAAAGCTTTGCTAGGTTTGGGCGAAACTGATAAAGCGAAAGAATTACAGCGACGGGCTACAGATTTATTGCACCGCTTGCTAAATAATTCCCCTTCAGAAGGTGGGTTGGGGGGATCGGAATATCAGAAAAAACAACTTGCACTCAAATTTTATTATTTCCGGCAATTAACTGTTGATATCGCCATTCAATCTGGGGATTTCATCACCGCTTGGGAAACTGCTGAAGGGGGAAAAAATGCCTGTTTAACTTGGCTACTCTATGCCTGGAGTGATGAAATTTACTCTCCGAAATATGCTGATATTCAACAACTTTTGCATCCTACAACGGCGATAGTTTACTGGCACATCAGCCCTGTTGCGTTACATACATTTATTATCAAACATGGTGAAGCTGAACCGATTGTTTTGGAAATAGGAAACCTAACCCCCCAACCCCCTTCCCTCGCAGGGAAGGGGGAGGAAGAATTACCCCCCTCTCCTCGTAGGAGAGGGGACGGGGGAGAGGTTGATCACCAAGAGTTACCCCCCTCTCCTCGTAGGAGAGGGGACGGGGGAGAGGTTGATCACCAAGAATTACCCCCCTCTCCTCGTAGGAGAGGGGTTGGGGGAGAGGTTCATCCTTTTCTAAAACGCCTCACAAATTTTGAAAATTGGGTAAAAGATTGGAATCAACAATATCAGGAATATCGCAAACGCAAAAAACAGGAAGCAGAATCAAATGTTACCTGGGATAATTTACCCACAATGTTATCGCAACTTCAGGAAATTCTCGATATTTCAACGATTGAAGCTAACCTAACTGATATCACCGATTTAATTTTAATTCCTCATCAGGATTTACATCGTTTTCCGATTCATTCCTTATTTTCAGATCGGTACACGATTAGTTATTTGCCTAGCGCTCAAATTGGGTTGAATTTGAGGACTGAAGTCCTCACTACGAACGAGGGGAATTTGTTGATTGTGGAAGATCCGGAAAGTGAGAATTTTGAACCTATGTTATTTGCGGAAATTGAATCTGGCGTCCTCAGACATATTTTTACCAATCACAATCATTTAACTGGCGCAAATGTCACTCGTTCCCAGCTAGAAACGGAACTACAAAAACCTCACCAGATTTTTCACTTTACCGGACATGGTTTCTATAATTTTCGCAATCCCAGTCAATCGGCTTTAGCTTTATCTGGCGATGAGAAATTTACCTTAAATGATATAGTCAAACTTTCCTTTAGCGGTTATCAAATTATCAGTCTTTCGGCTTGCGAAACTGCGGTGACGGGAAACGAAACTATCACTACGGAATTTGTTGGTTTAGTTAGCGCTTTCTTGAGACAAGGTGCATCTTATGTTCTCAGTACTTTGTGGATTGTTGATGAAATTTCTTCTGCTTTAATCATCATCCGCTTTTACCAATTCCTCACCGCTGGGGCGACTCCTCCGGTAGCACTGAAACAAGCCCAAAACTGGTTGCGTACCGTCACTTATCCCCAACTTGCTAAATGGTATGAAGAACTAGCAACTGAGGAAATGCAAGCAAGTAACTATGGTTGCTGGCAACAGTTGAAAAGTAAAGCCAGAACTAGTCTCAAAAAATCAGTTAAAATAGATGAAAGTAATCCTCCTTTCCATCATCCTTATTATTGGGCTGGTTTTACAATTACTGGTTTACTTAATTCCTAAATCATTATGAAAAAGAACGATATCATTACCCAACAAGCTATTTTAGTTGCCCTGGCAGAATTACCTACTTCTGAATCTGCACCTTTATTCGATAAAAGCGTCACAGATGATGCTATTTCTGTGGTGTCTCGCCTCAGAAAATCGGGCAGCCACGATAAGTTTTGGCAACTTTACGATGATGCTTTTGATGAATTTACCGATCGATATCACGCCAGTCCAAAAGATAAAGTAGTGCGTCCAACTGGCAATATCAAGGAAGCATCAGATCAAGCTAACTTGGAATGGGAAAATGTGGCGCTATCAGTGGCAGATTTGAAAGAATCTTTTCAACGACTCGATAATATTTTTCAGGAAAATCCTCAAGACAATGCGAAGAAATCTTTTCAGCAATACTCAGCCAATTTGCCGAAAGATTTGACAACAAAACAATATACTATATATGATTGGGCAGAATTCATGTGCAGACCTTGTTAATCTATCCCCACCTCATTCTATTTGCCTATAGCCTGCGGGAAAAGTCAGAAGGCAAAGAAATTTCCCAAGATAGTTCCTGGGAGGTTTTGCGAAATCGTTTGAATGTCCCGGAAACCGCCGATTTTAACCCAGAACGAGATTATGCTTTTAAGTTAGAAAATGTGGAAGGTTTCTATCAGCGTGTCCCTTTAGGCGATACGGATAGTTTGATGGTTGCTTGTTCTACCAAAGATGAGGATAAACCTACGGAGGATCTCCGCACGAGTTTGCAAATTTTTAAACAAAAGTTAGACTTAGAGGCGAATATTGGGAAAACCTGGGTAATTTTAGGTTATTTGGATTCTTCCTCGGAGGCGGAACGGGAAAAAGCGGCGAAGGTAGCTTATCAAGCGTTTAGAGGTACTCAGGAAGAACCGAAATTAAAACCGGGAAATTATTTTTTGGGTTGTTCGATTTTTCAAGTTTGGGAAACACCGGAAGATTGGTTAAATCTGACGGAAAATCACGATTTAGTTTTGATTTGTATCTGTCCTTATCGCAAAACACTGGACAGAATTGCGGCTTTTTTTCATGATTGGTTGTGGTTGTTTTACTACCGTCATAAAATCCTTTGGGCTTATCGGAATAGTAGAATAATTAAGAATCTGTTAGAACAAGAAGATTTATTTCCTCGCGCTTCTACGATTCCGGAAATTAATGTTAAGTTGCCATCTCTCGATTTAGCTTCAGCGGATTTACAACAAATCAAAATTGATTTGCATAAGAATCTGGTGACTTTATCCAAACATACCGCCGGATTGGAAAGTTTAGCTTTGCAGTTACACACTTTGCAAACGAATTTGCACAATTATCAAATTCGCTTGGAAAAAATCAAAGCTAATGCAAATAATGAAGTAGGAATTACTAAACTGAAATTCCTCGAAGATTTCAGTGAGTCGATTGCTTTGCGATATGAAGGACAAATCGAACGCGATCGTGCTAGCTTAAGTCCAGGTTTGCGAGTCCGCGAAAGATATATCGACACGATTCGCGGTATCGTAGAAGTAACTCAGGCAGAACGCGATCGGCGTCTCGAACGTAACATTACTATAGTAGGTTTTAGTATTGGTGCTGCATCCGTCGCCGCATCCGCCATTTCTCCCTATGTGGGAATCATCACCGAACGTCCCGTGATTAACGAACAAGAGGAAGTTGTACCCGGTAACGCCTGGTTTAATTTCTGGTACGGTTTCGGCGTCAGCATCGCCGTGGGAGTATTGTTTGCAGCAGCAACTTGGTTAGGATGGAAAGTAGCACAGCAAATGCGATCGAATTTGCGAAAAGGTTTGTAGTAAGGACTTCAGTCCTTGATGATTGAGGACTTAAGTCCTCACTACGAACGAAATGCGATCGTATTCCCTAAAATTTACCATACTCAATACCAAACTTTACAAAATCTTACTAATCGGTTTCGTTTGGTAAACCGGAATTTCAATAATGAATTCCGTTCCCTTACCCACTTCCGAAACGAACTTCAATTCTCCCTTATGCTTTTCTACCACAATTTGATAACAAATAGACAAGCCCAAACCCGTCCCTTTCCCAACAGGTTTCGTAGTAAAGAAAGGGTCAAATAACTTCCCTTGATGTTCTGCTGGAATTCCGCAACCATTGTCCTTAATTTTTATTACCGCCCGACTCTGTTGGTTACCAGCTTGTTCCCGGTTAATTAGTTCAGTACTAATAGTAATTTTCGGTAAAAAATCTTCTTTTCCATCTTCATCCTTACATCTTACTTTCTCCAAAGCATCAATACCGTTACTGAGAATATTCATAAACACCTGATTTAATTGACCTGGATAACATTCTATTAAAGGCAAATTACCATATTCTTTAACTACTTCAATTGCTTCATGATTGGGAGATGCTTTAAATCTGTTTTGTAAAATCAGCAACGTGCTATCAATTCCTTCATGGATATCCACATCTTTCATTTCTGCTTCATCAAACCGTGAAAAATTCCTTAAAGACAGTACGATTTCCCGAATCCGATTAGCACCAATACTCATGGAAGAAAGCATTTTTTGTAAATCAGTAATCAGGAAATCTAACTCAATTTCTTCTGTTAATTCCTCGATTTCTTCATCTGGATTTGGATACTTATGTTGATAAAGATTAACCAACCGTAGCAAATCTTCCGTGTAGTTAGTGGCATGAGGAAGATTGCCGTAAATAAAATTAATTGGATTATTAATTTCATGGGCTATTCCCGCCACTAATTGACCCAAACCAGACATTTTTTCGGTTTGAATTAATTGTGCTTGAGTTTGTTTCAAAGCTTGATAAGCTTTCGCCGATTTTTCCATCTCTTTACGTAAACGCTTTTCGTTCACGGTCACTTGTCCCAGCAAATTATAAAAAGAAATAGTTAATTGTCCAATTTCATCTTCCCGACTCATTAATTCTTCACTTTTAGAATTAGCTTCTGCCAATCTATTACACTCATCCATAATTGGTTGAAGCCGTTGTTTTAATCTTTTTACGAACAAAGCAACTACAACACCTAACACAACAGATGCGCCCGAAGCAGCTAACAGAGTCCCCACTAGAGTAAACTGTAATAACGGGCCAAATACTACTCCTTTAGGTACGGATGCTAACAAAATCCAGTTATTATTAGGAATTTTTCGATAAGCCCATAACTGTCCTTTACCTTCAGCATTTTGCCATGATATAATACCGCTGTTATCTTTTCCTGATTTAAGATTATTTTGAATCTTTTCCCATAATTTAGAATAGTTACTAATTTGAGGAAATGGTTTTAAATCGAGGGCTAATCCGGGGTCTGGTGGATAAGCAATTAAGTTACCTTTAGCACTCACTAAAACGAAATATCCGCTCTCTCTCATGACAGAATCGGATAAATTTTCACTGAGAAATCCCAACTCTAAATCTTGACCTAAAACGCCTAGCAACTCTTTTTTTCTGTTATAAAAAGGAAATGAGTAACTAGTACTCACAACTGTTCTAGGGGGATCGACAGTTGTTTCTTTATAAGAAGTCGGTTCTAACCAAATCGGTTTGCCTGCCTTAATCGGATCGCGAAAATAACTTTCTTGAAAGTCATCAGGATTCGTCTCTCCACCTTTAGCGATTACCTTACCATCTTTTTCTCTAATTGCAAAAGGATAAGCATATTTTTGTTCTGGAATAATTAATCGTTTTTCTGGTGGTTGACCAAAACCTAACCCAGTTGCCAAAGGTACAGTTTTTAAAGCTCGCCCAATTAAGTTAACATAAACTTGTTCTCTTTTTTCTCCTGATTCGTAAAGAGTAGTTGCAGAATCTGCTACTAATTTGGCGGCATTTTCAAAAGTATTAAATCTTCCTTCTAAATTTTCGGCTTTAACTTCTAAACTAGCTAATAATTCGGCTTTTGCTTGTTTGGTGAGTTCCTGATAAAATAAAAAAGAACCACAAGCCAACCCCACCAAAGACCCGCCTAATACAGACAAAAATAATCGAGAACCAACAGATCTTAAAATAGACAATTTTCGCTTGCGGCGTGGTATTGTATTTAAAGCTGCATCCTGCATAAATTTTCTCCTATGTAGACGCTATAACAAAACTAAAAAATAAAGCGAAAAAAGAGTGACAATAAAAATAGGTAGGACGTTGAGCGATTTTTTATTTTTTTATTATAGTCTTTCCCTATCGATCGCCACTCAATCAAACTAATAACTATTTTCCAATTGAGTTCAAGTTTAATTTGAATTCAACTAGCCATTTTTAATTTATTAGAGCGATCGTAATAAACATTCAGAAGTGAATCCATTTTTTCTGTATTAGGCGGGTCTTTGGT
>CAZJJR010000152.1:13919-14378 GCA_964546365.1 uncultured bacterium
TATATATTGCGCATCTTTTTCTTTTCCTTCTATGACACCTTTCACCTTCCCTGCATACTTTGGTTTAATTAAGCTTTTTAATGGCTGTTCAACCAGATTGAAAAATTTCATTGCTTCAGCCGCTTTTCGATCCCACTCAGCATGATAATATAGCAAGTCATCAGGCATTACTTTTGTCCTAGAACTACCAGTTTCGCAAAAGCAATAAAAAGGTTTGTCCAAGTTCAGATAACCATAGTCATCCGTTAGTTCTTCACCAGGATAAATATCCCTAATTGCCAGTTCAAACTTATATGCCGTCCCAATGTAACTGGAATTAAAGCTATGGTTGACAAACTTAGCAATATCCCAGCACAATATATACATTCCTTGTTCGTCGCGATAAGAGTATTTAACTAATTTTTTTTTTTTTTTTGGATCGAGTGACACGAGGTAGGATGGCTCGAATTTTTGGTGTAG
>CAZJJR010000153.1:0-14351 GCA_964546365.1 uncultured bacterium
CTGTTGATTACCTCGACTCATTTAACCTTTTCCCAATAGTTTTGAGTATTTGCTAATGCTGGCTCATATTTCTCTAACAACATTGTAATTCTTGGCAAGATACTTACATGAGTTGGACTGTCCTGCACTGCTTCCAAATCTCCAGTGATTTTGCTATCTTCAATTTGCCAAATGGGATCTTTTCCTTTGCCGCTAAATGTATCAGGTCTTCTAAAGACTGGTAGACTTTCGATTGAAAGAGAAGTAGACATTCCCTTTGTATTTCTAATTGCGACAGCTACAGGTCGATCGGTAGAATTTTGGTCTATTTCGGATCGCAAATATCCATTTTCGTCGAGCCAATTTCTAGGCATCTGTTCTACATCAATATCAATAGCGGGTCGAACTCCTAATAATCGAGCGCTACGCCCCACTTTAGGTTTACCGTTTTCCTCTGCCATCCCTCGGTAGTAGAGTTTAGCCATGACAAGTCACTTTACGATCGCTTTTATCATACTAAGTTTTGCAAATATCTTTCACGATCCTTCATAACTTTCATCAACAGATCGATCGGCTTGACGAAAAGCACGTCCATATTTATTCTAAAGCTTCCATAAAAGCTGCTCGATCGGAAATCGATCCGCTCAATTTTTCCAGCCAGTTTTCAGATGTGGACTTGCTTTGGGATTTACCTTGGAGGTCAGCAACTGCTAGTTCGAGAGTTAATAAGCGTTGTTCAAGAGTGGTTTCGTCTAACATTTTCCCCCCGGAGAGCGTCAGCGATGATTTAGGTGCTAAGTTTGGTAAGTGCGGATGTCTGTTTTATTTTAGGCGATCGCAATTCTAGCTCTGTTGGTGCGATTGAGGTTTTTAGCTCATTTACATCTTTTCCTTCTTTAGATAAATTTTTTTAGCTCTCCACGCAAAAACTTTTCTCCGACTTTACACTTGTATCTTAGTATAATGATAGATAAGATACGTAATATCTCTCATCTCTGAACTATGCTCAACTTCGCTGAAACCCCTATCAAAGATATACAAACTGGTTAATACCAACCTTCTTATTACACAGCAACTTAAATAAAGGCCGTAAAAAAAGCACCGGGTATCGCTATTTATGAGGATTAAACAAATTTCTGTCAAAAGTTTATTTGGAATTTTTGATCATGTGATTCCGTTGAATACTGATGAGCGGATCACAATCATTCATGGGCCGAATGGCTTCGGAAAAACAGCAGTGCTGAGGTTGCTTAATGGTTTGTTTAACTCCCGATACTCAGAGTTAAGAACTATCCCTTTTAGTAATTTTCGGGTAGAGTTTGATGATGGTAGTAGTGTTGAGATAATAAAAAACCTTAATCAGTTAGAGAAGGTAGAGAAAACAAATAATATAACTTTTAACTTTTACGAGCCTAACTCAGAGAAAGTCTCTTTTACAGTGGAGAATATAAAGCTCTCTCCTGATCTCGACCTTCCGGTTGATATGTTGGATGACTTGATCTACGGACTTCAACGAGTAGGTTCTAAAACCTGGCGATATCTTCCCACTGGAGAAACTCTTTCTTTAGAAGAGGTTTTAGATCGGTTTGAAGATTCATTACCCTTAGAAGTAAACCTAAGAGAAGAGCCTGAGTGCTTAAGAAAGTTAAAGACTAATATTCATGTTCGTCTCATAGAATCCCAACGTTTACTAAACTTTGTTCCTAATCGTTCTCGCAGATCGTATTATGGGACACCTTCAATGCTACCAACTGTGTCTGCCTATTCTGATGAACTTGCAAAGTTCATGCGAGATAAGTTTACGGAATACGGTACAACATCACAATCTCTTGATAGAACTTTTCCAGTCAGGGTGGTAAAGCAACAGCCATCACCAAATCTAACAGAAGCACAACTTCGCGATCAATTAAATGAACTTGAAGCAACGCGCTCTCGCCTTATAGAAGTAGGACTATTGAATAAGGATGAAAATTCAGACTTTCAGATCCAACCTGAAGCTATAGATGACAATACCAAAAATATCTTGTCAGTCTATGTTGACGATGTAGAAAAGAAACTAAGTGTTTTTGATGAAATAGCAAATAAGATCGATTTACTAAAAAGAATTATTAATAATAAGTTTGCCTATTCTTACAAAGAAATAAGCTTTAATAAAGACAAGGGATTCGTTTTTACTGCACGCTACGATCCCTCTTCACCTGACTCAAAAACTCTTTCACCAACAGATTTATCATCTGGTGAGCAACATGAATTAGTTCTTCTTTACGAACTACTATTTAAAGTTCAACCTAACTCTTTAGTCTTGATTGATGAGCCGGAATTATCTCTTCATGTTGGATGGCAGGTTCAGTTTTTAAAAGACTTGCAAGAAATCACAACGCTAGCAGATTTAGATGTTCTAATGGCTACTCATTCACCAGATATTATTCAAGATCGGTGGGATTTAACGGTTGAACTGAAAAGGCCAGAAAAGTGAAAGAATTACTTACAGTTGACCGGATTGCTAACCAAATTCGATTAAGACGCAGCACTTATCCAGGAACTTTTTTACTTGTGGAAGGAGGTTCCGATAAAATTTTCTATGAACGCTTTGTTGACAGATTAGCTTGTGAATTAGTCAGTACTGCGGGAAAGCCCTCTAGTAAGCTGCGTGCTATTGACGTTTTGAAAATTTTGGAGCAATCAAACTTCCAAGGAGTTTTGGCAATCGTTGATGCAGATTTTGAGCGCATTGAAACTTTGCTATATACAAGTCCTAATCTGCTTCGTACTGACAGTCATGACCTCGAAACTATGCTGATTAACTCACCAGCCTTTAACAAAGTAGTCGCTGAGTTGAGTTCTGAAGACAAAATAGCTCTCTTTAATCAAAATATAATAGGAGTATTACTTGAAACAGGGATGTCTGTAGGTTATCTGCGCTGGATTTCTCAGTGTGATGGATTGAATTTGAGCTTTGAGAGCATTACATTCAGCAGATTTGTTAATGACCAAACCCTAAAAATTGATGAGATCAATCTGATTCGAGAAGTTAAGAATAAATCCCAAGCTTTCTCCTTAAAGGATGAAGATCTGCAACAGCGACTACTGAGCCGGAAAAGCCTTAGCCATGATCCCTGGCAAGTCTGCTGTGGTCATGATTTGGTAGAGATTCTGTCACTCAGCCTACGCAAGGCAATTGGCTCTAAGAAAACAGGTTATGAACCGAACAGTCTTGAGCGTAATTTGCGGCTTGCTTACGAAGAAGCCTACTTTCGCCAGACACATCTCTACTCGGAAATTCGTAAATGGGAAAGTAATAATCAGCCATTCAAGGTTTTACGGAATGACATATAACCCCTGCATCACCTTGGTATTCGACTTTGAGGGAGCGAACGCTCTTTTCCTCCCATCCGAACTACGCCATCAGCATCAGTTTTTAGCGGTGCAACCCCAGATTCGATCGCAAATCAATTACTCAGACCCTTCTCTTTCCAACAACAAAGTAACAGGGCCATCATTTTCAATAGAAACGTTCATCATCGCCCCAAACTCGCCAGTTTCCACTTTTAAACCACTCTGGCGTAGTTTTTCCACAAAGCGATCGTATAATTTTTTCGCCACTTCCGGCGCAGCAGATTTATCAAAAGAAGGACGGCGACCTTTCCGACAATCACCATATAGCGTAAACTGACTCACTACCAACAATTCACCGCCAATTTCTTGCACCGACTTTTCCCAACGACCAGCACCATTTTCATCTTCGGGAAATAATCGCAATTCTAAACATTTGCGAACCATCCAATCTAATTCTGCTTCCGTATCGCTAGCAGAAATACCAACTAGCAGGTTCAGTCCTCGCCCAATTTTGCCAACGACTTTACCTGCTATTTCAACTTGCGAAGATTTTACTCTTTGAACAACTACACGCATAATTTCAATCGGTCATTAGTCATTGGTCATTTGTCATTGGTAAATATACAAATGACTAATGACTAATGACTAATGACTATTTCCCAAATCCTTTACCGCGATTCGCAGAAGGCAAACAGACACATTTTTCCAGTTGAGATTGCAACTTTTCTTTGTCTAAATCTTGCCCGATTAATACTAGTTGGGTTTTCGGTTCGCCTTTCCAATCTTCATCCTCAATCGTAAAGCGCTTACCGCACAAATGGAAAATGTGACGTTTCGGGCTTTCATCAAACCACAAAATTCCTTTAGCGCGGAACACAGTAGAAGGCAATTGATTATCTAAGAAATGTTGGAATTTCTTAATCGCCAGAGGCTTATCGCTTTGGAAAGAAATCGAAACGAATCCATCATTTTCTAAGTGATTGGAATGATGGTGGTGATGGTGTTCGTGGTCGTGGTCGTGGGTGCAGTGACCGTGTTCGTGGTCGCAAGCAGAATGGTCGTGATGGTCGTGATTTTCGTGGTCGTAGTCGTGGTCGTGGTCGTGGTGGTCGTGGTCGTGGTGTTCGTGATCGTGATGTTCGTGTTTTGATTCTTCAGTATCAAAATACTTGTCAGATTCAAACAAACCAACACTGAGAATTAAAGGCAAAGGTACTTGAGATTTATTAGTGCGAATAATTCTCGCCCCTTGCTTCATATCGCGAATGCGAATTTCCAGCGAATCGACATCCGCTTCATCAACTAAATCCACTTTATTAAGCAGAATAATATCGCCGTAAGTAATCTGACTGTAAGCGGCTTGACTGTTGAATAAATCCAAGCTGAAATTAGCAGCATCTACCACGGTCACGATTGAATCCAGGCGGGTCATATCCCGCAATTCAGTTCCTAGAAAAGTCAACGCAACAGGTAAGGGGTCTGCTACTCCAGTGGTTTCTACTACCAGATAATCTACCTTATCTTCCCGTTCTAAAACTTTATAAACTGCATTAACCAAATCATTATTAATGGTACAGCAGATACAACCATTACTTAGCTCTACCATATCTTCGCCAGTGGTTACGATCAACTCGTTATCGATGCCGACCTCACCAAATTCATTCACTAAAACAGCAGTTTTTACACCTTGCTGATTAGTCAAAATATGATTGAGCAGAGTTGTCTTACCGCTACCGAGAAATCCGGTAATAATCGTGACGGGTAAACCGTGTTTTGGGGCATCCATTACTGGGGATTGGTCTGGAGAAACTGCTGATTGCATAACTGGGCTGTCGAAAACGTCGGAAAATGCGAGGATGGAATTACTGTACGTTAAGTACTAGTATTGAAGTTTGGGTTAACATCCAGGTTACCCTCCCTTATTATTGCGTAGCTTTTCGATTACCTGCCGAATTACCGTGATTTGATTATGACCCTAACGCTTTACAATACGCTGACTCGTCGCCAAGAACCTTTTGAACCACTAGAACCGGGCAAGGTTAAAATGTATTGCTGCGGCGTGACGGTGTATGACTACTGCCATTTGGGTCATGCGCGTTCTTACATTGTCTGGGATACGGTGCGGCGCTATTTGCAGTGGCGCGGTTATGACGTGCGCTACGTACAGAATTTCACCGATATTGACGATAAAATCCTCAACCGCGCCAGAGAAGAAGGTTCATCGATGGAAGCGGTAGCCGAAAAGTACACTCAGGCGTACTTTGAGGATATGAAGCGCCTGAATATTATGGAAGCGGATGAGTATCCCCGTGCAACTCATACCTTAGACGGAATTAAGCGGTTAATTCACGAATTGGAACATAAAGGTTTTGCTTATCCGGCGCAGGGGGATGTTTATTACAAAGTGCGCGAATTTCCCCAGTACGGGAAACTTTCCGGTCGCCAATTAGACGATATGCAGGCGGGGGCGAGTGGTAGAGTGGAAGTGGCAGACCCGGAGGCGGCGAAGAAGAAAGACCCGTTTGATTTTGCGCTGTGGAAGGCGGCGAAACCGGGTGAACCTTTCTGGGAGTCGCCTTGGGGTGCGGGTCGTCCGGGATGGCATATTGAATGTTCGGCGATGGTGCGCGATCGCTTGGGCGATACAATAGATATTCATTGCGGCGGCGCAGATTTAGTTTTTCCTCACCACGAAAACGAAATTGCTCAGTCGGAAGCGGTGACTGGTAAATCTTTAGCAAATTACTGGTTGCACAACGGCATGGTAAACGTTGATGGCGAAAAAATGTCTAAATCTTTAGGCAATTTCACCACAATTCGCCAACTTTTAGACGCGCCAAATGCACCAAATCCAATGGCAATTAGGTTATTTGTTTTACAAGCAAATTACCGCAAGCCAATTGATTTTACCGCCGAAACAATGGAAGCAGCCAAAAATAGTTGGAATACTCTCAAAGAAGGGTTGCTTTTTGGTTATGGATACGGTAAACAATTGGGTTGGTCAACTACAGACATAGATTGCAGTAACCGAGATACCTTGGAGGCGAATGCAGTAACAAAATTCCAAGAGGCAATGGATGATGACTTCAATTCACCTGCGGCATTGTCTATCCTGTTTGAACTAGCAAAAGATTTACGTCGCAATCGTAATCTCCTAGTTCATCAAGGAAAAACTGATACTGATAGTAAAACTTTGGAACGTCAATGGCTTACCCTAATCTGTTTAGCAAAAGTTTTGGGGTTAGAACTTCCTAATCTTGTGCTATTAAGTGCGAACCTACAAATTGACCAATCAAAAGTAAGCCTTGATCTTGAAGTAGACCGTGCCTTAACAAATGAGCAAATTGAAGCCTTGATTCAGCAACGGCAAGATGCTCGAAAAGCGAAGAACTTTGCAGAAAGCGATCGCATTCGCAACCTACTCAAAGATAACGGTATCACTTTAATCGATACTCCGCAAGGTACGAGGTGGCATCGGGATTAAAGTAAATTTAAAAACCGTAGATGTACGCAGATACAGCCCTTTCTAGGTTAATGCGGTACATAGAAACCCGGTTTCTATTTTGTACTTTACGTAACTGGAATCTGCTGTAAAAGAGAATAAATTTGCGTTTATCTGCTGTTTGTAGTAAGGACTTCAGTCCTTATAAGTAGGAAGGTGCAAATAAGCAGAAGTATGTAACGAAAAGTAAAATTAGCTAGAGCTCTCTTTCCTTCTGCCTTCTGCCCTCTGCCTTATCTAAACGATAAATTTTCCTGCTTACCTACTTTTAAGGCGTGGGAGGACTAAACTCCTCACTACAAACAAGCTTTATTATCGGTAATTGAATAGGTATGGTATAAACTCATACTCCAGAAGGTGACATCCGCCACAGTAACTTGTCATCCTAATAGATAATGTTTATTCTTAAATAAATGATGGTAAATCGCTGATTTCCTGCTATTTTCAACTGATAAATAATATATTGAATTACGTACTGTTACTGAATTACTTGATTGCTATTAGCTAAGTTATTTTTCGTTACAAATAATTACAATCATTTTCCACTAAAAATCATCGCTAAGAAGTTATACTTATTATTTAGGAGCAAGAAAAGGATAGCTACTACAAAGAGATTTGCTACAAACAAGCATTAGAACTATTATCTCTTATTTCTTCCCAAAAAAAGATCGAGCGAGAGTATGGCAAATCAGGTTTTTTCGCAACCAATGATTGCTCCAGCGCCGCTTATGGTTAAAAAATTATGGAAACCACAATATCATCAGAAACTCGCCCCAAATTGGAAGTTATTTCTCAGACAGCCATCAGTGATTTGGCTACTCAATCTGTTTTATTTACTATCCAATTTAACCGAACACCAAACTTTTTATCAACTGATGAATTTGGACGACAAGCTGATAATTTTCAATATCATATTGATGTGGAAGGAGAACTATCAGGATTTGGATTAGATATTGATTATAGCAAACTGGACACGATTATTCGGAATAGCACAATTAATAATCCAGGCAATATTGACGTGCGTGCTGCTTTTCCGCCCGATTATAGCGATCCTAATTCAGGAGGCTGGGGTGCAATTCGCGGTTCGGTTCCATATAATATCAACAATACAACTGTAAGTTTTTCCGTTCTTTGGCAATTTATTGGCGAGACTGACGGACAATTTAGCTATAGTTTAAGAATTCTTGAGTTTGGCGGAACAACTCAGTTTCTTTCTAATAGATTATCCCTACCACCACGAACATTTTCCCACTTACCTGAGTTTAATGTTGGTAGCTTGTTCGATCCGGCTTTTTATCTACATCAAAATCCTGATGTTGCTGCTGCGGTGAACAGAGGTGACTTCCAAAATGCTTTTGAACACTTTAATAAGTTTGGTTTTGCTGAAGGACGTTTTCCTAATTCGTTCTTTGCTAACTACTTAGCAGAATATCCCGATGTAGGGACAGCCGTTGCGAGAGGATGGTTTAAAAATGGCTTGAGTCATTTTATTTCGCATGGTTTATTTGAAGGTCGTTCTCCTGCTGCCGGACTATTGCCATTTTTAACCTTTTATCTTGCTCGAAATCCAGATATCCCACCAGCTATTAAGCAAGGTGGAAGTAGGCAGGGACTGGAATACTTGTTGCGGTTTGGCGGTACGGCTACGCGGGAGTACGCTACTCGTTATAATGTTTTATCACAACTGTTCGATCCGAATTTTTATCTGGCAATGAATGAAGATGTTGCTAATGCGTTGGATCGAAATTCTTTTCGTACTTTTAATAGTGTTTGGGAACATTTTGTCCAATATGGAATGTGGGAAGGACGCGACCCTAGTTTAGGTTTTAGTAATAGTTTTTACCTCAGCCAAAATCCAGATGTAGCGAAAGCAGTCAGCCAAGGTTTGTTCCGCAGCGGGTTGGAACATTTTATCAAATATGGGGTAAGTGAAGAACGTATGATTGCTGAGAGTACGGCACCCGATGTGAGGGCTAGCAAAACGGTAATCGGTGGTGCTGGCAATGACATCCTCACTGGCGGTTTGGGTAATGATTTGCTGACTGGGGCGGCTGGCAATGATTTGCTGGATGGTAGTTTCGGGAATGATATCGTCACGGGCGAGGATGGTCGCGATTTGTTCGTTTTGACACCTGGTAGTGGACTCGATACGATCGCGGATTTCGATCGCACTCAAGATTCGATCGGATTAGCTGGCGGTTTAACCTGGAATCAGTTAGCAATTACCCAAGGAGGTGGCACTTTCGCATCCGATACCTTAATTCGCATTGCTGCTACTGGGGATCTATTTGCGATCGTATCTGGTGTATCCGCCAGTTCCCTCACCGATGCGGTGTTTGTCGTTGTTTAAAGGAAAGGGAAAGAGGAAAGGGGGCAGGGGGCAGGGGGAAAGGGTAAGGTAAAAAGAGAAATTTGGTGAATTCTGACTCCTGACTCCTGAATTCTGACTCCTGACTCCTGACTTCATTCTTCATCCTTTATAGTGGCAAAGAATACCCCATTGCGGTTTTCACTTGATTGAGGGTATCGTTTGCGATCGCATTTGCCCTTTGCTTACCCTCCCGTAATACCGATTCTAGATAACCTTTATCATTCATGATCGCATGATATTTTTCCTGAATCGGTTTGAGGGCGTTAATCATCGTTTCCGTTAATAAAGGTTTGAATTGTCCCCAACCCATATCCGCACACTCTGCCGTTACTTCTTCTTTGGTTTTGTTAGCAAGAATCATGTACAGAGAAAGCAAATTACGAGCTTCCGGTCGTTCCGGATTATCGAAACTCAAACCGCGCACGGAATCGGTTTTGCAACGCTTAATTTTGTATTGAATTTGGTCAGGCGTATCCAACAAATTAATCCGACTTTGATCCGAAGGATCGGACTTAGACATTTTGCGACTGCCATCAGTCAAACTCATTACTCGCGCACCTTCTGCCCGAATTAACGGGTCTGGCAATTTCAGTACTTTTTTGCCATTTCCAAATAAATGATTGAATCGATTAGCAATATCGCGGGTAAGTTCCAAATGTTGCTTTTGATCTTCCCCAACAGGCACTTTATCAGCTTGGTAAAGCAAAATATCGGCTGCCATCAATACGGGATAATCTAACAACCCAGTATTGACATTTTCTCCTTGCTTAACTGCTTTTTCTTTAAACTGGATCATATCTTCCAGCCAATTAATCGGCGTAATGCAATTGAACAGCCAAGTTAATTCGCAGTGTGCGGGAACGTGGGATTGCACGAAAATGGTGGAATATTGCAAATCGATGCCACAAGCTAGGTACAGTGCAGCAATTTTATACGTATTTTCCGCTAATGTGGTCGGGTCGTGCGGGACTGTAATCGCGTGCAAATCGACCACGCAGAAGTAATTTTCGTAATGGCTTTGTCCTTCTACCCAATTACGAATTGCTCCTAAGTAATTACCCAGGTGAAGATTACCAGTTGGTTGGACGCCAGAAAGAACGCGGGGACTCGCCATAAATTTCAAGTTAACTGTCTGGAAGAAAGCTTAGTGGCTTTGGATATAGGTAACTGTGGATTGGGAATCAAGGTAGATATTCCATAATTCCCACTACTCAGTTTCTTTATTTAGTGTGGCATTTTCCTGCCGACAAGCGGCATCATCTCAAGCCAACCGAACATCTTAAACCACAAGGGGATGCTATTTACAAAAATTTACCAAATTTTATGGCCACTTTGCACAAACGGGATTAACTTGGTTTTAAGTAATTTCTCTATCAGTAAATTCTCGCACTCGATCGGGATTGAAGGCTGAAGTCAGAATTCTGAATTCTGAATTCTGAATTCAGAATTCAGAATTCAGAATTCAGAATTCAGGAGTCAGGAGTCAGAATTTAGGAGTCACAAAATTTTCTCTTTTGCCTTTCCCTTTCCCCCTGCCTCCTGCCTCCTGCCCCTTCCCTGCTCATCTGAACGAAACGCTCATTTAAAAAGAGGAGTTTTCGATGAAAGCATTACTGATTTGGCCATATTTTCCCAATTCTTTTTGGGCTTACCGAGAAACGCTTCATCTGGCGGGGTTAAGTTCTACTAATCCGCCTCTCGGTTTGATTACGGTAGCGGCGATGCTGCCAAAAGATTGGGAAATCCGGTTTGCAGACCGTAACGTTCGCCCGGAAACAGAGGAAGATTGGCTATGGTGCGATATGGTAATTTTATCTGCCATGATCGTGCAGAAAGAGGATTTTCGATCGCTAATTCAAAAAGGGGTAGCTTTGGGAAAAAAAGTGGCTGTGGGTGGCCCTTTTCCCACTTCCGTACCGGAATTTGCCTTAGAAGCGGGGGCAGATTACCTGATTTTAGATGAAGGAGAATGCACGATTCCGATGTTTTTGGCAGCATTGGAACGGGGAGAAGAACGGGGTATTTATCGTTCAGAAGAGAAACCGGATGTGACCCAAACACCGCTTCCGCGCTTTGATTTGCTCGATTTAAACGCTTATTTGGCAATTACGGTGCAGTTTTCGCGGGGTTGCCCGTTCCAGTGCGAGTTTTGCGACATCATTAATTTGTACGGACGCAAACCGCGCACGAAAACGCCGGAACAGATGTTAGCAGAATTGGAAGTTCTCTACCAAATGGGTTGGCATCGCTATGTATTTATCGTGGATGATAATTTCATCGGCAATAAGCGGAATGCCAAGCTGTTGTTAAAAGCGCTGATTCCTTGGATGCAGGAACGCAATTATCCCTTCATTCTCCTAACAGAATCTTCCCTCAATTTAGCAGAAGATGATGAATTAATTGATTTAATGGTACAGGCTGGTTTTACTATGGTATTTATGGGAATTGAAACCCCCGATACGGATAGTTTGTTAGGCATCCACAAAAATCAAAATACGCGACATCCACTGATTGAATCTTGTCAAAAAATTACCAAAGCCGGACTGCAAATTATGTCCGGCTTTATTATTGGGTTTGATGGAGAAAAACCGGGTGCTGGAAAGCGAGTGCAAGAGTTTATTGAAGTAACCGGAATTCCCCAAAGTCAGTTTACTTTATTGCAAGCTTTACAAAATACTCAACTGTGGAATCGCTTGGAAAAAGAAGGGCGTTTGGTTGATGGTTTAAGCACTGTCCATCAAGGGGCAATTATGAATTTTGTACCGACGCGCCCGGTGGAAAAAATCGTAGCGGAATATATTGATACTTTTTGGCATATTTACGAACCGATGGCATTTTTGCAGCGCACTTTCCGTCATTTTACGATGATGAATGGTTGGCGTGGCAGGCTGATGCCGAAGATTACTTGGCGGGAGTTGCGGCTGTTTTCGGCGGTGTGTTGGCGTCAGGGTTTGGTGCGTTCTACTCGGTGGCTTTTTTGGTGGCAGTTTTTTGCGATCGCATTTCGCAAACCCCGCTTATTCTACGATTATATGACTGCTTTAGGTGTCGGCGAACACTTCTTTCAGTACCGTCATGAAGTGAAAGCGCAATTACTGCAACAATTGGCAACTATGCAGCAAGCAAAAGCACGGCATCATGAGGAATCAATTTATCAGTTGGCAGCCGTTCAATAAGCAACATAAATTTGGCGATTGACACGGGTTTTGCCAAGCTGGGTTTTTATTTTCTATAGACTTTTCCAAAATTAAATATTGCGTTCTATAAAACATTTGTAGTAGAGACGTTTTATGAAACGTCTCTACATTATTTTGGCTAATTTTACTATAGTAATCTTACTAAAAAAATGACTACATAAGGATAATTTATTATATTACGCTCCAAATTAACATAAATTAGATGACTGGAAAATTATCAAAAAGTTTCCGATCGCGATCGTTTTTCCAAACAAAAAAATTTTCGGTCTATCCGGTTTTTCATCATGCGTCGATGAAAGAGAAAAATAAGCAGATTTGTTAACAAATTAAAGCTCTTATTTTCAACCGGAGTGTATCCCAATGAAAAAGTTAAACGTTTTGAAAAAATTGGCAGCAGTAGTTACCTTAGTTTCTATTTCCGTATTTGGTTCGATGGCTGTTGGTGCTAAATCCAGCATGGCAGCACATCGATATAACGAACCTTGCGAAACAGAAGAAACATCATACCATAACTATGGTGACTATTCGGAAGTAGCTGCTCTCCCATCAGTATGTCGCCGAGTGGTTACTAATGGCGGTAGGCTTCATATCCGCCAGCGTCCAAATGGTCGGATCGTTGGTTATTTGTATAATGGCGATCGAGTGAGAGTAGTTGGGCGTACTCAAAGAAATGGTTGGGTAAGGCTTTCTAATGGAGGCTACATATATGCAAGTTACCTCAGACCTTGCCCAAGATACGCTTACTATCGAGGTTAAACCTTTGACTTCAATTAAGCAACTTTGTTCCCGCTAGTCGGGTAAATTTCTGATGGCTATTCTTCCCTTTTAATAATACAAACAGGCTCTATAAATTGAGTCTGTTTTTTTGTAAATTTAAATGGATCGCAATATTTAACGATCGGATTTTGAAAATATTAAGATGATTTCTTGCAGTAACGAAACCCAACATACTAATATGCAAATTACCCTCAAGGGTACTGCCAAAACCTAGTTAGTTTTCTTATCTTCAAAATAGATTGTCCCTAGCTCGAACAAAATGAATGCTCAAAAAATCGGCAACCTTAAAGATTTATAAAAACATCCGGTTAAGCAAGCATTAGTTCTGAATACAGTGAGCAGTCAACATTTTTCATCTATTAGAGTTATTTGATTTTCAAAGGAATTGCCAAATGAACGCTATCAAATCATTAAAATCACTAGCTATTGCTACAATTTTTTCCATCGCTATACCCGGTTTAAGCATTTTTTCCGCTGCCAATGCTAGCACGGGAATATCTCAAAATATGCAACGTTCTGAAGGAGAATATACATCATTAAGTAATGGAGGAGAATATCAAGTTGCTAGTGCTTTAGTTAACTGTCGTCGAGTTAATACAAAAGGTGGCAGGCTTTACGTTCGCTCATCTCCAGGCGGACGCATTGTGGGCGCGTTACGCGACGGTACTTATGTCAGAATTATCAATCGCGGCTCAAATGGTTGGGTACCAGTAGCGGCACCCGTTCGCGGTTATGTTTCTGGTAGATATCTGACATATTGTGGTTAATTGAAATATTTGTTGTAACTCAGAAACCCGGTTTCTTCAAGAAACCGGGTTTCTTTTCGTACCTGAAAATAAATAGCTATTTGACAGCGTATTGGTGAGGGGCAGACAGCATTGATGGATCGATTTGAATACCTTTTCTTAAATCTCTTTTATTCGCTTAAAGATGAAACCTACTTCCCTGCGGATACTGCTAATTGACGCATTTGAATATCTCGATTGGCTTGGCTGAGACTACCTACAATGCTGTCAACTAGTTGCTGTTTTCGATCGGAATTCATCAATCGATATAATTCACCAGCTTGAGTATAATCGTCATTACCTTGGCGGCGATCGTAGCGATCGCTATTTACATTACCTAAAGGCATTGGCGGTTCTGCATAGCTGGGATTTTGCTTGGGCGCGTTATCGTAACTATTCGGCTC
>CAZJJR010000154.1:0-14273 GCA_964546365.1 uncultured bacterium
CTTTAAGCGAGTGTTGGGTTTCGTTACCTCAACCCAACCTACAGGTATTACAAGTGATTAACCAAACATGATATGAATACCAACTTAAAAGCTAAATTGTACTCTGAGGTTGCCTACGTAGATTGTAGGATTGTCATCAAAATTATTGGCATTCCCAATTATAAAAAAGGCAGGCACGAGGGCAATGTTGTCTGTTAGCGGATAGAAATAAGTCGCCTCAATCTCATATTGAGTACCGCCATTACCACCACCAGCTACCAAAAATTCGCGGCCTTTTAACACATCAAAGGGGACTAAAAATGACAGAGTACCTAAAGCTCCCTGCTTACCTAAATTTGGGAAACCAAGACCCAGCTGAAAAGCTTGGGAATTAATATTGCCGCCCGGTACTGGATTCACCGGATCTATATCGGTAGTTGCATAGCCATAACGTCCGAAAATGCCGAACCTGGAGGTAATCAGCCAATCGAAGTTGACTCCAAAAGCATGAGCAAAAGCAGGCTCGATCGGGCCACCTCGACCGTCATCCGCTACCCCATAAATTGGTTCTCCGCTCACTACTCCACCATTGTTATCTAAACGAATGCGAGAGTAAGCTAGCCGAATATTTGCTCTCGAACTGGGTTTGTAAGTTAACTCTGTCGTAATTACGTTGGTACCGTTAAACCAGCCTTTATTGGGATCGGATGCAGTGTTATATCCAAATTCAGAAGGTAAATATTCGTTGTTTTCACCCAGATAGCCAACGTGAAGTTCGAGTTGCTTGTTGATGTTCCATAGCACAACTGCCCCAGAACCTCTATCAATAGGATCGTAAACGGTCGTGCCTTGTGAGTTGAAAGTGTTAGCACCTGTGAAAATAAATGTAAATGGATTGTAATCGAAGAAACGATGCCAGTTAATGCGGGGCCCGATTACCATTTGTAATCCCTGAGTAATGGGAAACTGATAAAAGAGTTCTCGGACAATAACATCAGGAGTTCCGTTATTAGTTCCCGCAGTTTGATCGAAATAAGGACTGCCAAAGGTATTGAAAAGCCCTGCGGAGGCGAACTGGTTGGCTGGAGAAATACCATTACCGACAGCTAACTGCGTTACCAGAAGATCTTTTCCCGTAAATGAGGTATTGAAAGTTAACCAGGTTAGGAAGCTGAGGGTAATATTCGGATCGTCTGCTCTTTGCACAATTGGTTGACCATCTGCTCCTCTTCCCGCAAATCTAATTAACCCCGGCAATTCGCCTGCGGCTTCATATTTAACGGAACGACTAGCAGTAGCTCCTGTAATATTAAACCAAGCCAAACCGTTGAGTTTGGTGGTTGTGGAGAACTGTTGACTTTCAAGAACAGTGGTGCGTGCTTCTAGACTGTTGATGCGCGATCGAATATTACCCAGTTCCGTGCCAAAATCATTAATCAGTTGCCTCAGTTTCTCTAAATCCTCTATAGCAACGTTGTTGCCATCAATGTTGTTGCCGCCAGCCTCAATCAATTTCTCGATTTGCTGCATACAGCTATTCAAGCCAGCAGCAAACTCGTAGCGACTCAGAGCGCGGTTTCCCCGAAATGTACGATCGGCATACCCTTCTATACAGCCATACCTTTCTACTAGCTGGCGCAGTGCTTGATAAGCCCAGTCTGTTGGTTCCACATCCCGTAGCTGTGAAACGTTAGTAACTTGATCCATACCATCATTGGTAATATTTTCAGGATTATCTAGCTCTAACTGGGTATCGCTTGATTCAATATCTCGCAGCTGAGAAACTTTATTAACTGGCGCTATTTCCTCATTATTATTCAGCTTACTTAGATCATTGTGGAATTTAGTATGCTCTGACGCTTTAGCGCTTGTAAAACTATCAATTGAAGTTAAAGAAGTGAATTCGATACCTTGCTGAATTTTTAAAGGTGAAGCCGTTTTTATTCCTAGTAATGCTTGAACAAATGTAGTAGTATCGGCAGCTTGTATGGGATGTTTTCGAGAAACTAGTAGTTTGCGATCGCTATTTTGACTAAACACATTTTTACTACTTTCCCACTTCAATTCAGGTAAGTCTGCTCTGGCAATTTCAGCAGTTGTTACGACTAAACTGACTAAACAGGATGCAAAAGCTGCTGGGCTGACTAGTAATACAGACCAGAAATATTTAGGCACTTATTCTCACACCAAAAAGTAATTAAAATTGAATAGAGGAAACCTAGCAAAGATGAGTCTGCTAATCTGTAGCCTAAAATACTTAAAATCCGAAATCAACAATTATTTTTTGTTTGTGGTAAACATTATTGCTTAATTTTGTTCTTAGTGAACTTCTTGAGGTGCAATTTCGTTAGTATTATTAAGTTTTTATAAAAAAAACTACTGCTAAAAGTGATTTGGATAAAATCAATGATATTAATTTTTAGGAGATTCACCTTTCCTGAGACAGAATTTCAATTAGCTTGAAATTCAAATATAACATTAGTTTTGGTTTCTAATGTATCTTTTACATTCAATTCAAGATGTGATTTGAATGTAAATAGTTATTTAGACATTTAATTTCATTGTTGAATGAATAGACTAAAAGCTAACAAATTTAGCGTGAATATTTCTATCGATTTCCAGCAAGTATAAGCGTTATAGGTTAGCGATCGATTCCTCTTAAAGACTTTTAGTGAGAACATAGAGAATGAGTAACAAAAAGTCATTGTTTATACCTCGGCGTCAAATAATTCGCGGCATTTTATCAACTACAGCGTTTTTAGCCACATCGCGCCTTTGGACTGGATGTACTCCTGCTAAAGAGAGTGAAGCTAAAGAAGGCCAAGCAAGCTCGACTGGAAAAGACAAGCCAATTGTAATGGGATTTATTTATGTTGGCCCCAAAGATGACTACGGCTACAATCAAGCCCAAGCAGAAGGGAACGCGGGGGTTTCCAAATTAGCTTGGGTAAAAACTGTAGAAGAAGCAAATGTTCCTGAAACTACAGCAGTACAGGAAACCATGCGGAACATGATCGAACAGGATGGGGCAACGGTTATTTTCCCTACATCCTTCGGGTACTTTGACCCGCATATCCTGAAACTGGCCAAAGATTACCCGGAAGTACAATTCTTCCACTGCGGTGGACTTTATCAGGAAGGTAAGCATCCAAACAACGTTGGCAGCTATTTTGGCTACATTGATGAGGCTGAGTACGTAGCTGGCATTGTTGCTGCCCACGCCTCCAAAACCGGAAAATTAGGATTTATTGCTGCTAAACCCATACCCCAAGTATTACGCAATATCAATAGCTTTACTTTAGGGGCACGCAGCGTTAAGCCAGAAGTTACAACTCAGGTAATTTTTACGGGAGATTGGTCTTTGCCCGTTAAAGAAGCTGATGCTGCTAATAGTTTGGCTGACCAAGGTGTTGATGTAATTACCTGTCACGTAGATAGCCCTAAAGTGGTGATAGAAACAGCTGAGAAACGAGGTATTTTCTGTACTGGCTACCATGCAAGTCAAGCCCAACTTGCGCCCAAAGGATATTTAACAGGTGCCGAATGGGATTGGACGAGTGTCTATTCTAAGTATGCTGAAATGCTTCAAGCTGGCAAGACGTTAATGAATGGAGGAATTCCCCATTTAGTACGCGGTGGTTTGAAGGATGGCTTTTTGAAGTTGTCGCCTTACGGTAGCGCTGTAACCGCTGAAGCGAAAAAGGATGCTGATGCTGCTAAGAGTAAATTTCTTGATGGCAGCATGGTTGTTTATAAGGGGGAAATAAAAGATAACACTGGGAAAGTTGTGATTGATAAAGAGAAAGATTACAAACAGCAAGACCCAGAACTAGAAAAAATGAATTGGTTGGTATCGGGCGTTATCGGCAAAGTTACGAGTTAAAAGGAAAAGAACAAAGTTAAAAGTTAAAAGATTTCGCTTTTTACTTTTAACTTTTTAAATTCATCAATTTTTTGATAATTCATCTTTTATTCTGATGATGATTAACCGTCAAAACTGGCGTACAACTTTGGAAGCGGTTTGTATCCCGATCGCAGCCATCCTATTCTCATTAGTATTGTTTGGAATTTTTTGTGCGACAGCTGGAGCTAATCCCTTTGCTGTCTATGCCTCGATCTACAAAGCAGCGTTTGGCAGTTGGTATTCATTCCAAAACACGCTGATCCGGGCTGCACCGTTGATGCTGAGTTCCCTGTGTACGGCTTTGCCTGCCCGTTTGGGGTTGGTGATTATCGGCAACGAAGGCGCTTTAGTAGTTGGGGGTCTGGGGGCTGTAGCTGCTGGATTGGCTTTATCTTCTGCACCACCGACGTTAGTGCAAATTGCAATGGCGCTGGCAGGAATTGTTTGTGGAGGTCTGTGGATTGGTGCGGTGGGAGCTTTGCGCTATTACCGAGCAGTCAATGAGACAATTAGCAGTTTGTTGTTGAATTATATCGCGATCGCCCTCTTAAATCATTTAATCGGCGGCGTGATGCGCGACCCCAGCAGTGTCAATAAAGTTTCTAGCTACCCGATTCCCGATGTGAATATGTTAGGGAATATACCAGGAACCCGCGTTCACTACGGTCTAATTTATGGGTTAGTTGCTTGTGCGATCGCCTACTTCCTGATCCAACGCACCACCTTTGGCTTTGCGGCTAGAACGGCTGGAGGTAATATCCGTGCGGCTCGAATTGCTGGACTACCCGTTGGTAAATTGACAATGGCTATTTGTTTCTTAGCTGGCTCTTGCGCGGGTTTGGCAGGTATGGTAGAAGTCGCAGCCGTGCATGGTCGAGCGAACGAATCACTCAATGCTAACTACGGCTACAGCAGCATCTTAGTTGCGTTCATTGCTCGACACAACCCTCTTGCTGCCACGATCGTGGCTATTCTGCTGGGCGGCATTCTGGCTAGTGGTGGCATCTTGCAACGCGCACATGGACTGCCAGATGCAACGGTTTTAGTGTTCCAAGGGTTGGTCTTTTTGGTAGTTCTATTTAGCGATTCGCTCTACGGACGCTTGCCATTTTTCAAAGAGCAGTCAACCGTCAGCCCTCAACAGCGATCGGCAACCACTGTTTAAGCAATACGTTATAGCAGTTTACAACAGGTATGAATTTTGTAGCGGTGTTTGGCAGATTAAGTTATCGGTTTGGAGACAAGGTTAATAGCCAAATCCGCCCCTACAGTTGATGTATTCTATCGAGTTGCAAACTGCGATCGGCCAAAATTTCAAATCGGAGGAATGCAAGATGGCAGCAGAAGTATTAGGTTGGTGGGGAGTACCTTTAGGTATCTTGGCAGGAACTTTGCGAGGTAGCGCTCCGTTTCTCTTCGTTAGTTTGGGCGAATGCCTGACTGAAAAAAGCGGCAAAATTAATTTGGGATTAGAAGGAACGCTATTAACAGGTGCGATGAGTGCCTATGCAATTTCTTATCTGACTGGATCGCCTTGGATCGGTGTTTTAGTCGCTGGTTTAGCTGGTATGGTACTGGGTTTTATCCATGCTTGGCTGTGCGTGCAACCAAAAGTAAATGACATTGCCGTAGGCATCGCCATGATTATTTTTGGTAGTGGAATTGCTTTCTTTTTGGGCAAACCTTTTATTCAACCGAGTGCGCCTCAGTTGCCTAGTATACCTCTGGCTGGTTGGAGTAATCTGCCGTCAGTGCAATCAGCGCTACAAGTTTGCCCCCTATTTTTGTTAGGTGTAGCGATCGCTCCTTTAATGCAGTGGTTTTTTAAATCGACTCGCTGGGGATTATTTATTCGAGCAGTTGGTGATAGTCCCGATGCTGCCAAAGCAATGGGAATTTCCATTAATAAAGTGCGGATGCTCTGCATTATTGCAGGCAGTTTCTTAGCTGGAATTGGTGGCGCTTATTTATCCCTTTACTACCCCGGTAGCTGGACAGAACGCATCTCTAGCGGTCAAGGACTGATGGCGGTAGCGCTAGTAATTTTCGCTCGTTGGAATCCGATTCAATGTTTGTACGCCTCGTTGCTGTTTGGAGGAGCGCAGGCGATCGGCCCTGCTTTGCAATCTGTAGGGGTGGATTCTTACTACTACTTATTCAATGCCTCACCCTACATCCTGACGCTGGCGATCATGATTATTACTTGTTCGCCAAAACGAACTTTGACAGGTGCGCCTGGAGCTTTAGGCACTAACAATTAAAACGAGAATTAATTGTAGGAAAAATCGACATGGGACGTTTTGTAGAAGCTCAACCCTATCCTTATCCTTACAACGGCGATTTGCGTCCAGAAAATACGGTGTTGCTGATTATTGATATGCAAACTGATTTCTGTGGCATTGGTGGATATGTGGATAAAATGGGCTACGATTTGTCACTAACTCGCGCTCCGATCGAGCCAATTAAGCGAGTCTTAGAAGTCGCACGGGCGAAGCACTTCCATATCATGCACACCCGCGAAGGACACCGCCCGGATTTAGCAGATTTACCAGCAAACAAGCAATGGCGATCGCGCCAAATTAACGCCGGAATTGGCGATCCTGGGCCTTGTGGTAGAATTCTCGTTCGCGGTGAACCGGGATGGGAAATTATTCCAGAACTCGCACCTTTGCCGGGAGAAGCAGTAATCGATAAACCTGGAAAAGGTTCGTTTTATGCCACGGATCTCGATCTGTTACTAAAACGTAATGGCATTCAAAATATTGTCTTGGCTGGCATTACCACCGATGTCTGCGTGCATACCACTATGCGCGATGCCAACGATCGCGGTTATGAATGTTTGCTTTTATCCGATTGTACGGGTGCAACAGATTATGGCAACCATTTGGCAGCGCTCAAGATGATCCAAATGCAGGGAGGAGTGTTTGGAACTGTTGCCGATTCAGAAGCATTCATCGAAGCTATAAACGTTGAATTTTGAGGAATAAATCGAGTTAGATCGTGTCCGGTTAATTGGTAGTGGAAAAGCAATGGAAAATTTATCTGTAGGAATCAAAGTTTAATTTTTTACCGCAGATGGAAGCAGATAAACGCAGATAAACGCAGATAAGAAAGCAATTATTTAAACTGAAAACTTTACAGGAGAGGCAAAAACATGACAGAAGTAACAGATTCTATAGCTAAAAACTCAGCACTAGAAACTCAAAACTCAAAATTCAAAACTGACAACTTTCTGCAACCACCGGAACTAGATGTGGTTAATATGACTAAGCGGTTTGGTACGATGACTGCTCTGGATAACGTCTCGATGACGTTAAAATCGGGGTCGTTTCATGCTTTGTTGGGCGAGAACGGAGCAGGCAAAAGTACGCTGGTTAAATGCGTGATGGGTTTCTATACTCCTACTCACGGCAAAATCTTGATCGATGGGCAGGAAACCGCGATCGCAAGTCCTCGCGATGCTCATAAGTACGGCATTGGTATGGTTTACCAGCACTTTACATCTGTACCTGCGATGACCGTAGCCGAAAATTTGGTTTTATCTCGCTTCGATAGCCCTAATTTAATTAACTGGAAAACCGAATACGAGCGGTTAAAATCTTTTATGGAAACCGCTCCTTTTCGAGTTCCTCTCGATACTCCGGTGTTGCAGTTAGCCGCCGGAGAAAAACAAAAGCTAGAAATTCTCAAACAGATTTACCTTCAAAGCCGGATCTTGATTCTAGACGAACCCACTTCCGTGCTTACTCCCCAGGAAGCCGATGAGGTTTTAGGCTTGCTGCGTGCAGAAGTTACGGCTGGAAGATTAAGCGTTTTAATTATCAGCCACAAATTCCGGGAAGTGATGGCATTTTGCGATCGCATTACCGTGCTGCGGAAAGGGAAGTTTGCAGGTCAGGGTTTAGTCAAGGATCTGACCGTTTCGGATATGTCGGAAATGATGATGGGTGAAAGGCGCGAACCGAAACAAGTTGAAAAGACAGCCCCCCCAACAAATATCCCCGTCTTGGAAGTGCAAGACCTTCACGCTAATAAAGACAACGGTCTGGAGATACTGACAGGAGTAAACCTGACCGTTCACAGCGGCGAAATTGTTGGTATTGCGGGTATTTCTGGTAACGGTCAGCGGGAACTGGTGGAAGTGTTGGCAGGTCAGCGTTCTCCCACCAGCGGATCTGTGTTTGTCAATGGCGAAGTGTATAAGGCAACACGCGCCGAGATGTTTAAACATAAGGTCTTCGCGCTACCAGAAGAACCCCTTCATAATGCTTGCGTACCGCATATGAGCGTGGCAGAAAATTTAGCTTTGCGGACGTTCGATCGCCCTCCTCAAGCGAAAGCAAATATCTTACTGATCCTGAAAGCAATTAAACAGGCGGCTCACAGTTTAATTAATACTTTCAAAATTAAAACACCTTCGCCAGATACACCTATAGGCAATCTTTCGGGAGGAAACGTACAGCGTGCAGTCCTAGCGCGGGAACTCTCCGCCGATCAGATTAAATTACTAATTGCGGCTAATCCTTGCTTTGGTCTTGATTTTGCGGCTGTGGAGTACATTCACGGTCAGATTGTTGAGGCTCGGAACCGAGGTGTAGCTGTATTATTGGTGAGCGAAGATTTAGATGAACTGCTGAAATTATCCGATCGAATTTTGGTAATTAGTGGCGGGAATTTTACTTATGAAAGTGCGATCGCCGATGCAGATTTCGTTCAGATTGGTAAGAGCATGGCAGGACATTAATCAATTATGACTGAATTATTGAAGCAAACTTTGCTTCTTAAGGATTTACCTAATATCGCAGCATGGCAGAATGAGTTGGCTTGGCAACCATTTCGCGATGGCGTGGAAATCTACCCACTTTATGGTGATAACAAAACTGGATCGGCTGCGGCTCTGCTGCGGTATCAGCCGGGAGCGAGTGTCCCAAGGCATACCCATAATGGCTTTGAACATATTTACGTACTAACTGGGTCGCAAACTGACCAAAATGGCGAACACAAAGCTGGAACCTTTATTATTAACCCCCCTAATAGCAACCACAGTGTTGTCAGCGAAGCTGGCTGCATAGTCCTAGTAATTTGGGAAAAACCGATATCTTTATGGTCTTAATACCTGCCCAACCTTATGATTATGAACTGCCAGCCTCTGGCGGTGTGGCTTTGGTCATCATCGATATGCAGCGAGATTTTTTAGAAGGTGGAGGATTTGGTGAAGCTTTAGGGAATGATGTCAGCCAACTACAGGCGATCGTACCAACGGTCAAGCAGTTGTTAGAGGCATTTCGCGATCGCCATCTCCCGATCGTTCATACTATTGAAGGTCATCAACCCGACCTTTCTGATTGTCCTCCATCTAAGCAAAAGCGGGGTGAAAGTAAGCTAAAAATTGGCGATCGAGGCCCAATGGGACGGATTTTAATTTTGGGCGAGCCTGGGAATTCAATTATCCCAGAATTGACACCGAAGCCTGATGAAATAGTAATTAATAAACCAGGTAAGGGCGCTTTTTATCACACTAATTTAGAATTAATACTTCGTGAAAAAGGGATTACTCACCTAATTTTTACTGGAGTTACGACTGAGGTTTGCGTTCAAACAACTATGCGCGAGGCTAACGATCGAGGGTTTGAATGTTTACTCGTTGAAGATGGCACAGCTAGCTACTTTCCAGAGTTCAAGCAGAGTGCGATCGATATGATTTGCGCCCAAGGCGGTATTGTTGGTTGGACTGCGAAAGCTGAAGTAGTAATGCAAGCTTTGGAAAAATAGCAGCCGTAAACTTAAAAGGCAATACTGCTCGGTTAAGAAATTGTAGGTTGGTTTGACGCCAGGAAACCCAATTCTTTGAAAGTATAGCCATCAGCAGTCAGCTATCAGCAATCAGCTTGGGAATAAGCCTTTGTTGGCAAGTGTTTCATCAATTAAGAATGGCTTAACTGCCAAGGCGGTTGCTATACTTAAAAATTCCTCGCCAGCCGCTAGAAATCCTCAATTGACCAAAATTCGTAGTTACTTAGTTACGCTGTAGCGAAAACAATGCAACTACGAATTCATCAACATCCGTTTGTTAGCGAAAATGCCTCTATTACTTTGGTAAAACTTCTTTCATCGCTGCCAAAAGCCGATCGACATTTTCTGGGCGACTATTGAAACCCATTAAACCAACCCGCCACACCTTACCAGCTAACTCTCCCAATCCGCCGCCAATTTCAATGCCATATTCGTTAAGCAACTGACGGGAAATTGCTTTACCATCCACGCCATCGGGAATGCGAACGGTGGTCAAAGTTGGTAAGCGAAACTCTCGCGCAACGTGCAAACTCAATCCCAAATCTTCTAAACCTTCCCAAAGGTATTCCACATTTTTTTGATGACGTTGCCAACAATTTTCTACCCCTTCTTCTGCAATTAAACGCAGCGCTTCCCGCAAAGCATAATATAAATTAATTGGCGCTGTGTGATGATAAATGCGTTCGCTTCCCCAATATTTGGATAAAAGATTCATATCCAAATACCAATTAGCTACTTTAGCTCCCCGTTGTTGCAATTTTTCCATTGCACGAGGACTCATCGTAAATGGAGAAGCACCAGGAGGACAACCCAAACCTTTTTGGCTACAGCTATAAGCTAAATCAACTCCCCAATCATCCAAGAATATGGGTACGCCACCCAAACTGGTGACGGTATCAACTAATAGCAAACAATTGAATTCCCGACATAATTCTCCCACACCTTCCAAAGGTTGACGCGCCCCAGTGGATGTCTCCGCATGAACTAAAGCTAAGATAGCCGGACGATGGGTTTCTAAGGCGGTGCGAAGTTCTTCAAGAGCGAACACTTGTCCCCAAGGTTTGCAAATAATTCGCACATCAGCGCCGTATCGTCCCGCCATATCAACTAAGCGGTTGCCGAAGTATCCGCTTACACCAACTAAAACTACATCTCGCGGTGCTACGGAATTGGCAATAGTTGCTTCCATTGCTGCTGACCCCGTACCGCTAACCGCAATGGTGAGGGGGTTTTCCGTCTGCCAAACATAGCGCAGCAAACTTTGAATTTCATCCATCAATGCTAGAAATGCGGGGTCGAGGTGTCCCACTGGCGAAGTATTCATCGCCTCAAGCACCGCAGGATGGGCATTTGATGGGCCAGGGCCAAGCAGCAGGCGAGTAGGTATTTCTAAGGGTTTGAGAGAAAGCCGATTGTTGTTGTTAATGGAGATGGTAGCAGTCATTTAATGGAAACCTAAAATTTGCAGGAGCTTTTCACGAAGATTCATTAACTTTATCAAAAGATGGTTATTTGGGCATAGGGAATCGGGTATCGGACATAATTAATATGCAAATTACATTTTTGTTTGCAACCTGGAAAAGTTCTACAGCAAATCGCCAACAGAAATTTTGACAACTTTATAGATTTTTATTGAGTATATTTTTCTCAAATAAAATTGAAAACTAAATAAAATAATATTGAATATAAGTTGAATATTTTCTTAATGAGTGCGGCACAAAGAAACCCGGTTTCTCCAAGAAACCGGGTTTCTGGGGTATACATCATCCAACGCTCGTTTAAATTGTACGTTAATAAACCCAGATTTTCAGGTCTTGTTGAGAATGATGCCAGGTATGATTTGTTTAATTTTTGGCAACCCGTAAATTATCTGTTTCCTTAAGTATCCCGCTCGATTTATGGTAGCTTTTTTATCTTCCAAATAAACGATTGAGCAAAGTAGAAAGGCCATTAATAACGAACAAAAAAGAACCAGCGAGGAAAAGGTTTTCTCGTAATTCTCGTTTACTCATATATCTGGGAGAGCCTCTTCCGCCTGCGCGATCGCGTTCTAAATCGTAAATCACTTTTTCTGCATACCAACGCTCCGACTTACCCGGATACTTCTCTCTTGCTTGAACCAGCAGTCGTTTGGCTAAGGATTTGTTTCCTTTAACGGCTGCTAGTAAATGTCGATCGATCCCTTCCCTATCCTTGGCGTCACGCCAGATACCATAAACTACGAGACTGATGACTATCAGTAGCACGATTGCCAAGCCAGGATTCATAGCTGACCTCGTTGGTAGATGTCGCTATTTTAAGCACTGATTTTTTGCTTTGCCAAGATATCAATATTGTTATGTATCAAAATTAAACATTTATCATAGTAAGGCTTTAGCTACCGATCTCGCTTGAATCCCATTGTTTTGGAGTCGAATTCTAGCAAGCGATTTCACTTTTCACAGATTGCTACAGCAGATGGTTTATGGCAGTTAATTATCGCGATGAGTGGAGAACCCGATCGCCTATTATATGAGAGCGATACCTTTAGCCAAGCCTTTAGGCGAGCATTGCAGTATCTACTCCAAAGTGCTGTACTCGAAAGCAAATTGTTTGGTATGATGGTCAAGATACTCAAAATCTTTGTCTGTTAATTGTCGTCCTGTCGCGCTAGAAATCTTCTGATTTACTTCTCGCAAAGCCGAGTCACTAGTTGAAGAAGTAGACATAATATGTTGTTTTTGGCTGTTCTACTAGTTTAGCGTTGCCAAATCATCTTTAAGAAGGCACTAAATGTTAGTAAAGTTGTTTTGAGAGTTGTCCAAAGGTGGCGCGTTCGTTGAGATGTGGAAAAGGCTTGTCAGGAACGGGTACATCAAGGAACTGACACAATGGTTGCCAACCCTCTTTAACTTGGTAAACTAATAACCGCTCTGGTGGCACAACGCGCTTGACTTGTTCGATGTGTTGATGAAAAATCTCGATCGCGTATTCCTTATGTGCAAATTTCCCTTGAAAATCCTTCTGCCAAACATCTCGATCTGCCATGCGGAAGATACGAACTAAACTCCGCAGCTTCGGAGAAAATGGGAGCGATAAGGCCATCTTTAACTTCTGCCAACCTTTTGGCCCTGCTTGATAGATGGTATTTAAGGTACTTTCATACCAACTATCGACATCTCGAATACTCAACAGCACTTTGGCATCGGGATAGTGCTGCATTAATTGTTGGTAATAACGATAACCTGGAAAATCGACAATGGCTTGGTAACCATCAAACAAAACATCCCAATTGACGGCTTTTCCATGACTGGCATCTTCCCAAAACTTTACATCTGATGGGTGTTGGAGCAGTTCTACCATGTGGTAGCACTTGCTAAAACCGAGTTCTTCTAAAGCCGCTTTGAGCGATAAGGTTCCCGTTCTTCCGAAACCTGCACCGATTACTTTAATTGCCATAACTTCCTGAATATCTTGTTTGCATTAATTACTAACGCATACCACCTTCTACATACATAACGTAAATTGCTTGGTTGCTCCGCAAAATTTGCGCCTACAGCCCAATAAGTATTTAATAAATTTGATAAATTTGACCGCTCGCCATAAGTACGAGAGAGTTAAATTCCAGTCATTACTGCTGTGCTTGGATTTCACTAAGTAACATTTCATCAGAATAGGATGTTTCCCATTGGCCCTCAAGTTTGAGCCGCACCGACTTTGCGCCACCACTGGGGGTGCAGACTACCCAGTAACTATCCTCTTCGCCTTTCACCTTCGCTGCATCTTGATTTTCTTCCAAATCGGAAAGCCCTGAATAAGCTTGAACGCATTTCCAGGTAGTTCCATTTTCATCGGTAATCTCTCTTTCCATGACTATTCTCCACAATTTGACGCTTATGCCTGGTTACTAAACTTCTGTTCTGTTAAATACTGCTAGCAGCCCAAGTGTAAGTAATGATGGACAACATCGCCAGACCAAAGATGACTTCTTTTCGCTCTGAACACCAAAGGCGCAGGCTGTGCCACAGGTAAGCGAAAGCTTCTCGACGCGCTTGGCCGAGTTCTTTCATTAACAATTGCACCCTAGCATCCACTTCTTCAATGGAAACTTCGCCTCTAGTGTAAGCAGCTTCTAACTGGTCTAACTTGTGCCAGTAATCTTTGGTGGCTTCTTGAAGGTCGAGCATGGCTTGTTTACAGAAATCTTTCTATTTATAAAGTTATGTAAACAAGGTAACGAATTTGACTGAGCAATTTAGTCTATACACGGGCAGAAGTGAGGTCTGTAAATAGATAGAATGTTGCTTTTTTGCCTGTCGCTGTTTTGTATGTCTGAATGAGTACCGTAGGTTAGCTTTGATGTAGTTCTCTGGTAGAAGGGTGCGATCGAAAGTAGTTGGATAAAAATATCTTTAATATGGCTAACTAAAATCTAGTTCTTCTGTACCTCATAACAGCAGAAACCGTTGTATAATATACGACTTTATTCAGTTTCCTCGTTTCCAGCAATGGAGCATAGAGGAGTTACATATATTTGTTTTGTTTGTAAATGTTGAACTCTTACATTCTCATCGTTTACAAAAGCAATAAATTTCACTTTGGATTTGACAATTTTACC
>CAZJJR010000155.1:0-14227 GCA_964546365.1 uncultured bacterium
CCTTGGCGTTCACAGAAACTAATAGTAACACAGGTTTTTTGATTGATGCAACCTTTTTCAGAAAATAAATCTTTGACTCATTTGGATGAAAGCGGAGAAGCCCGCATGGTGGACGTTTCGGGCAAACAAGCAACTGTTCGGCAGGCAGTAGCAGCAGGGAAAGTGCGGATGTCCCTAGAAACATTTGAGGCAATTCAAGCGGGTAACGCACCAAAAGGGGATGTGCTGGGGACAGCCCGGTTAGCTGGTATAATGGCAGCCAAACAGACATCCCAATTAATCCCTTTGTGTCATCCCTTACCTTTGCAAAAGGTAGAAGTACAAATAATTCCCGATCCTCAGTTACCGGGATACGAAATTCAAGCTCAAGTGAAGACGAAGGCAGAAACGGGGGTAGAAATGGAAGCGTTAACTGCTGTTTCGGTAGCTGCGCTTACTCTTTACGATATGGCGAAAGCTTTAGAAAAATCAATGCAAATTGAGGATATTCGTTTGGTGAGTAAGACGGGTGGGAAGTCGGGGGATTATTGGAGAAAGTAATGATTTATGAGAAATTAAGATTCCAGGAGAAGGCATTTTGGGTGATATGCTAATGAGGGTTTGAGTCTAATGCTATTTGGCCGCTAAAATTAAGTGTAGATGCCTATTCCGTCAGAAATCCAACTGCTGATCGATCGACTCAATCAAGAATTACATGAGACTGAGCGAGACGCGATCGCAGGACTAAACTTAGTCAGGCAGAGGTTGTCTCTCTTTCCAGAAAACGAGATATTGATGCAATTTTTTGCTGCTTTGAGCAACATTCTGCTTTTCGTAGAAATTAATAGAAGCCGAATTAGCAATCTTGTCGAGCAAATTTCGCCTAACGATGTCCCTAGTCAAGTTGTTCAAGACGCTGGTGAAGATTTGGGACTGATTCTGGGAAGGGTGTTAGAAGCTAAAATGAATGCTAGTCAACTTAAAAATCGTTTGGAGGGCTGAACGTGACACAACCATCAATGAGTGAAGGCGAATTAGCCAAAATGAAAGAACTGCTCGAACTAGCTAAAGTTACCGAGCATCAAATGAAGGAATTAGCTGATTTTACTTTGGAGATCAACCAAAAATATGAAAAACGTTTAGCCGAAATTAGAGTGGCTAAGAAATTGCAGGTTAGTCAATGACCCTGTGTTCGGTAAACTCGATCACTAGATGAACTTTGCGTTTCATGCTATTTATACGCATTATAGAAAGCATTTGCCTTAAATTTAGTAATTTCTTCTTGGTCTGAAAGCGCTTTTGATATTACCAGATAAGGTTTTAAGTTTGCTAGCTCATACTGTAAGTCTTTGGCCGTATTGCTTGTGCAACCTAAAATACTTTGAACAGATGTCGGTTTGACATTATCACATCCGAAAATAAAGCAAAACTCCAGCAATTCTTTGAAATCAAATTCCTTCTGCGTGTAGTCATTAGGTGATTGGGAAGCAAAAAATACAGCTACCCCTTTTGATCGACCCTCTCGAATGATTTTCTGGAGAAATATATTTTTTTGCACCAGGTAATTGTGAGCCTCATCAATAACCAAAATTGTGCGGATTTCCCGTCGTCCTTCCTTAATTTGGCTATCTGGTAAAGCAGCCATTTCTTTATAGAGCCTTTCAATCACAAGATATACTACCAATTCCTTTAACACTGGCAACTCGTGAAGGTCTACAATCATTGTTTGCTCAGTAATTCGCTCAATAAGAGGCTTTTTACTATCATGTTGCCAGAACAAGTGGAAATCTGCTAATTGTCGTAATATTTCAATTAAACTATCATCTTTTTTGTTATCTTTTTCATATTTATTCTCAACAATTGAGAGCAATTCTATAAAATCAGGATAACGATTTGCCTGCTCTGATCGTTGGTGATAAGCAGACTGAATTGCCTTTTTCAAAGTTCCTTTCTGAACAACGCCAACCCGCCGATCGATTGAAGCAAAACTATTTGCTTTTTCCTCAGCAGATATCTTTATAGTTTTGTCAGTATATTCTTCTAATACAAAAGGATTTATGGGCAGTTGTTGTTCTGGAATGCGGTAAATTGTTGCCTGTGTTACTTCTGCAAAAAGTTCGTTTGTTGCTACATCACCTTTATAATCAAAAAATATGAAATTGGTATCAAATTGAGTTTGAGTACGAATATCAGCCAAAATTTTTAGTAGTAATTGTGTTTTTCCGACTCCTGGTTTACCCATTATTGCTAGATGGGAATTGGCATGACGGGCTGTATTGTTAAGCTCAACTATGACTGGCTCAGTACTACCCTTTTTAGTGCCAACTACTAGATCTAGAGAAGAACCTGCACCAGTTTCAATTACAGGCGAAAAAAACTTCACTTCTGCCGCTAGTCGCTGCCAGAAAACTATCTCATCATGACCGCACTCATCAAAAATTTGCTTTAATAAAAGACAACCATTATCTACGTGATCTTTGACGATCGAATGCCGAGAAAAAAATTCATCTTCGTTTTCAAAGTATTTGCCATAAATTATAGAAATTAGGCTACGTAAAATCAACTCATCTTCTCCAAAAAAAGTCGGACGACGAAGTTCAACGCCCGTAAAATTATTCGATCTGGGAACTTGAGTACCTGATTTAACAAGGGAATAAGTCAAAGCTAAACGAGCGATCGCCGCTAAAGAAGATAGCCTAGTAGTTTGGCGCAGTAAATTTAAAATTTCTTCCGATTCACCTGAAATTGTAATATGTCCAGCCATAATCCTACTTACCAGTTAAAGTAACCTTCTTTTAAAATTGTTAGTTCCTTTTCCTTATCAAAGTCTAAAGTTACAGCGTATTGCAAAAAAGGCTTTAGTTCTTGATAGTAATTTTTATCCACTTCTTCATCTGTAGAAAGCACAATTACTTGATGTCCAGCTTGGCGATAATACTCATTTACAATGCTCTTTCTATGAACACTATCTAGCCGTGAAAGAGGCGTATCTATGACAATTGGTAGTGAGAGTTGAGATGTTTCCGCTAGTCCCCAAAGTAAAGAGATCGCAAAAACTTCTTTCTCACCAGCAGAAAGGTTTTGCTTCTGAACTTCAGTTCCAAACCGATCGCGGATAGTAATAATATAGCTTACTGGATCGATTTCAATGTCTGAAATTAGTTCTCCTTTTCGATAAATTTCTTGATACATTAGTAGCGTGTTCTGCTTTAATTCTCCGATTTTGGTTTCGCGCAATTTCTCTATATATTCATTAAAAAGCGAAATCAAGTTGTTAATCTGTTGGAGGAATTGATGCTGTTTCTGAGACTCTTCACACTTTTGGCGCAACACTTTTATTTCTTGTTCGCATACGGCGATCTTTTTATCTAGCTCCTCTAATTCTTTTGCAACCTGGTTTCGATTTTCTCTTTTGCGACCCAACTGAACTGAGTAGTTGTGATATTCGCTTAGAAGCTGCTTCAAGTGGTCGCTTGCTTCTTCTTGTCCCTCTGTCCCTTCAAGTTCCCTTTGTAGAGGGTCGAGTTCCTGCTTTAGTGACTGTATCTGTGTAAGAATTTTCTCAAATTCCTGGCGGCTTTTCTGCTCTATATTTGCTATCCGTAACTCAATCTTGGCAGTATCGATATCAGATAATTGCAAAAGTTCTTCTACAAATTTCGCTTCTATCTCATCGGGTACAAAGTCGCGAACAACTTTAAAGATTCGTTCTCTTATAGCCTTAAATTCTTCTTGACTTAGAGGTTTTTGCCGTTCTTCTGCCTCGAATAATCGAACTTCGGTTGCTACGACATCAGCTAAACTCCCTGCTTGTTCTTGAATTGCAGTTCGTTTTTTAGCCTGTTTTTCTGCATCCATCTGTTGGCTAAGTGCTGGAAAATGTTGACTTAATAGTGCTAATGGCAACCAAGATTCAGCCCAGTTGTGACTTTCACGCTCAAGCTCTGATAACTTGCTTTCAAGATCATTTCTCTGTCGCTTTAGACTTTGGATTTCTTCATGCTTTTCAGGATCAAACCCATACTTATGCTCGATAAGTTTTTTTCGGTCTTCAACAATTTCATTAAAGCTTTTAATATCCTGATCCATTTCTTTATATTCATTTTCAAGCTCTTTTCTTTGGCGATGGAGGGTAGAAAGTTCTTTTTCCTTAGTCTCAATTTCTACCTGGCTAACATCCTGCTGAACCCGATTTTCTTCTCGCCGCAGATGCTCTAGATCTTTGATTAGTCGTCGGACTGGTGCGATACCTAAAGCTGCTTCCATATCGTCTTTAACACCGAGAGCAGCATCATCTGCTAACATCTGAATTTTTTCGCCATCGAAAAAGAAAAACTGCGTGATCCCTGGTGGAAAATTTGCTTCTAGATGTTCTTGCCACATCTGTTGGTTTGAATACTGTTTGCCGTTTATAGTAAAGGTAAGCTCATCGCGGAGGTCTTTTGGCTCTGGGTTTTTCATAGGATTTGGAACTACCCAACTGCGTCGAACTTCTACTGTTTCCTCTTCATCGGTTTTAATTTGTAACTCGAACGAACAGGAAAAATTACCTTTTGCCTTTTGATGTCGGTTAATAGCCTTAAAAATATTCGGTTTTTTCTCTCCATAAAGGCAGATATTAATCGCCTCCAATACAGAAGTTTTGCCGGAACCATTTAAAGCACCAATCAAAAACACATTACGCCCACGTTCGTTCCGTCCTTGGGTAAAATCAATTTCTGTCCGCAACTGGAAGGACTTATAGTTTTCTATAATTAATTTGGTAAATTTCATATTATCTGCAACTTAGACTGATTAACTCTCAAAATTCTTTTATTTCTCGTCTTTTGAGAGACTATCTCGAATACAATCTCTAAGGGTGTCATAAATACCGTGTCTGCGCTCTCGAAATCGATTTTGCTTCTCTATGTCTAAAAGTTTTTCAACAGTGGAAACTTCAACTCCATACTCGTTGCATAATTTCTCTAGGATTTTCTTGTCTTGATCTGTAGTGTATTTATCCATGCTTTAGTCTGTGGTAGAGAATGTTTTTAGACTAATCGGCGGTTAGGTGGAACTTGGAAGAAAAGTATTTACCAACACCAGTGGTCTATAAACTAAGATAATTGTTTTTTGGCTGAATTTGCAAAGAAAGCGATCGCATCACCCGCGCAATCCTTACCCTACAATCTAAATAAGTACTAACTCTGTTCCACTCAGTAGTAATATTTTATGCCTCCTCGTTGGCCCCGCAAACCCGATCGCAATGACCCTGCTTTCCGCAAACTAGATGACCGGATGAACTTCGCCGTCCATGTAGCAATTTTTGCTGCTTCTAATTCCGGTTTGTGGTTTGTTCATAATATCCAAAAAGCTGAATGGCCTTGGGCTACTTGGGTAACGGGCGGTTGGGCGCTGGTTTTGGTGGCCCATGCGGTGTATATTTTCGCGATCGCAAATTACTCCGAATCCCCTTTACCATCTGTTGACCGGGCTAGCAAATCTCCCTAAAGATAGAACTCAGTCTCCTGCTTATCAGAGATTTACACTCATAGCAGGATTGATTCAATAGGATGTAAGTAGACTTTTCATTGAGGTAACCAAAATAAGTCCTATGGCAAAGACTAGCACCTCACAAGCGATCGAATCTCTAGCCGCAGAAATTGGCGAAAATGTATATATCGACATTGCCAAGTGGCATCTCTATTTAAGAGAAGCCCATCTGCATACGGTAGTTGCCGAACAAGTTTATCCCATGCTGGCGGATAATACCCTCGAAGAAGGAAGGGTTTTAAAAGTTCTTGAAAGTATCCCTGTTAAGTTAGGGGGGCGGCGGGATGTTCCTTTAGCTGATTTGATCCCTACCGCAAGTCAAGTTAATTTGATGGATATCTTGGAAGAGTTTCAACGCAAAATGTAGAAAACTGACAACAATTAGAAACCCGGTTTCTTTAAGAAACCGGGTTTCTAACTTTAGGCTTTCTTGCCAAATTTCTGCTTTATCCGTGTCAAGAAAATATCTACTTCTGGCAAGTTTAGCTTACTTGCAAAAATTCCAAATAAGGCTAAACCAACTAAGGCAGATAAGCATAATTGCATCAATTGAATTAGCAAGCCTTCCGTGCCAAACATTTGTTGTAATTGCCAATTTGTCAGCCAACAAACAACGCCAGCAATTACGCTACCGCCAGTTAAAGCACCTAAAGGCATTCCCCATTCTCGTAAAGGTAAACCGTTGAGTTTGCGATTGAGAAACCACAACAACATTACCATTGAGGTAAAGTTTACTCCCATCGTGGAAAGAACTAAACCGGGTGCGCCGAAAGGTTGAACAAAAATATAATTTAGCAGGGCTTTCAGGAAAATATTTACCATGCTGATGCGGAAGGGAGTGTCTCCATCTCCTAATCCATAAAATACTCTAACTAGTACATCTCGTCCTAAGTAAAAGAACATTCCGATGCCGTAAGCTACTAATAATGATGCGACTAAACTAGAAGCTTGGCGATCGAATGCGCCTCGTTCGTAAACTACTCGAACAATCGGTACTGATAGGGAAACCATAATCGCCCCAAGGGGTAACATGGTAAGGGCTGTCATCAGTAACCCTTGGCGAATTCTGACTTTTAATTCTGGCCAATCTTCGGGGGCAGCGAGACGGGCAAATAGGGGTAAAAGAGGTACTAATAGAACGTTTGAAATAATTCCTAATGGTGTTTGTACTAACAGTCCGGCATAACTTAATGCGGCAGCAGCTTTGGGTATAAAAGAAGCAAAGAATAGATCGGTATAAACGTTAATGTGCATCATACCAGAGGAAAATGTCGCTGGCCCCATGATTTTCATGGTTTCGCGAACGCCTGGGTGTTGGAAGTCAAACCGCAAGCGCAATGTACCTAAACCCGATCGCCATTGGGCAACTACTTGGACTAACCATTGCAATACTGCGCCAGCTAAGGTTCCTACCGCTAACACTTGCCCGCCCAGTATGGCGTATTCTGGGAGAGTAATTTTGTTTGCCAGTTGCATTGCTAAAACGGCAATTCCCCCGATCACGGTGATGCTGGAAAATAAGGGACTGATGGATGGTAACCAATATTGATCGGCGGCGTTGAGGGTGGCGAAACCGATACCGATCAGTCCGGCAAATAAGGCCATCGGTGCCATAATTTGGAGTTGTTGGATCGCGATCGCTTTCGTCAGTGGGCCAACTCCTTCTACCCGATCGAGTCCCGGTGCCACTAAATTAATTAAAGGTTCCGCGAAAAAGATTAAGGCGATCGATACTAATAACAGCCCTCCGGTCACTATAGTGGTAATGGTTTCTACAATGGGAGCAACCTCTTCTTTTTGTCGCTTCGATAAAACGCTGACTACGGCGCTGTGAAATGGCCCGTTGATGCCCCCCAGCAGCACTAATAAAAAACCCGGCACGATATAGGCGTAGCTGTAGGCGTTGGCGGCGGCACCCACACCAAACGCAGCTGCGATCGCTTGTTGACGCACCAAGCCAAAAATTTTACTAATCAAGGTGGCGACTGCTACAATGCCAGCAATTCCCACCAAAGTTCGAGATTTTTTTTTACTTACAGACACGCGATTTTATACATAGCTAAAGGTATCTCTACTATTCAATCGTGAATTTGGCCATTCCGAAAAGTATATTTGCTCAAACTTTCTACTCTTTGTTAAGTCTGGTAGAATAAAACACTTAATATATAATTATTAAAAATTTATATACTTAGCCAATTATTTGGTGGTAACCAGTGTAAATATAATGTAGACATTGCCAACCTTATTTATGCTTTATATTTCATGCCCGATCGCAATTTAATGCAGAATAGCACGAAAAATTAGTAAAGTCTCATCCTCATGAACAGAAAAAACAAACTTAAGTTGTGGAAATCAAAAAATTAACCTTAAATTAAGTCTAACTGGTTTCAATTTTTAAATTTAAAGTAGCATGACATCTGATTGGATTTACCATTACCCAACTCTTTACCCCGGCATTTTACTAAAACGTTATAAACGATTTTTAGCCGATATTGAATTGGCAACAGGGGAAATAATTACCGCTCATTGTCCGAATACCGGGCCAATGACCGGGGTATCTACTCCTGGTAGTTTAGTACAAGTTTCTTATAGCGACAACGCTAAACGTAAACTTCCTTACACTTTGGAGATGATTCGGGTTTGCGATACTGAACCGACTTGGGTAGGAATAAATACAAGCTTACCCAATCGAGCGATCGAACACTTATTGGAAAAAAATTTAATTCCCCAAATAAGTAATAATACTGAAATTCGTTGTGAAGTTACTTATGGCCAAAATAAAAGCAGTCGTGTAGATTTTTTGTTAACGGACAATGACAAAAAACAACCGATTTATCTGGAGGTGAAGAATACTACTTGGTCAAATGAGAGATTAGCCCTTTTTCCTGATACCATAACTACGCGAGGGCAGAAACACTTACGAGAACTTACGGCGCTTTTACCTCAAGCACGGGCAGTCATGTTGTACTTTATTAGCCGTAGCGATTGTACCCATTTTGCCCCCGGAGATAGTGCCGACCCCTTGTACGGACAACTGCTGCGGTTAGCAGTAGCGCAGGGTTTGGAAGTTCTGCCTTGTCGTTTCGATATCAAGCCAGAAGGTATTCGTTACTTAGGCTTGGCAGAGTTTGTTCCTTCTATGTCAGCATTGAGTATAGGCGACTATGAAAACACAAGTTGTGAAACGCAAGCATTTAAAATGCTTGGATAAAATCATGACCGGCCTGGGAATGTTCCAGCAAGATAATCTGAGAGTAAAGAGCGATCTGAGTTTTCTCAACCAAGTCCTACAATGGTTTGAGAAGTTTTGCTTTCAGAATTTAGCGAAAGTTTCCTGGTTGGAGAATAAGTACGACGGAATTAAGTTAGCCCTAGCGGAAGGGTTTACTAATGCTGTCCGTCACGCTCATGAAAATTTACCAAAAGAAACGCCGATCGATATTCAAGTAAAATTATCGGAAGAGGGTTTGGAAATTCGGATTTGGGATTTTGGCGAACCTTTCGATCCCAACACTTTACCAGAACCAGAACCCGGTACTCTACAAGTGGGGGGCTACGGTTGGTTTTTGATGCGTCGAATTGCAGACCGGGTGATTTACGAACGGGGTCAGGATCAAAGAAACTGTTTAATTCTAATTACAGGAAAGGTTTAGTATAACCTTTTTTAGAACTTCATAAAATCGAAATGAAAAATCTGTTTATTGTTTTTGAAGGTGTCGATGGTTCTGGCACTTCGACTCAATCTAGCTTGCTCAAAGATTATTTTACTAACCAAGGTTATCCAGCCGTACTGACTTGCGAACCATCAAACGGGCCAATTGGCAATTTAATCAGACAAGCGATGAAAAAAAGAGTTTTGTTTGTCAATGATAGCCAGAAATTTGACGAACAAATGGCTTATTTATTTGCTGCCGATCGCCACGACCATTTATATAATGAAGTTGATGGCGTCGTGAAGTTATTAAAAGATTTTACGGTAATCAGTACCAGATATTATTTTTCATCTTTAGCATATCATTGGAATACTCAAGAAGAGTTTGAATTTGTCAGTAAATTAAATGAAAAATTTCCCCGTCCTGACTTGGTAATATATATAGATATACCGATTGAATTGGGTTTGGATAGAATTAGCGATCGCACTTCTAAAGACATCTACGAAAATCAGCAAAAACTAGCTAGAGTAAAGCATAATTACCAACAAATATTCGCCCAATATGCAGGTTTAGCGTTACAGGTAGATGGCACTGCTGAAAAAAACACAATTCATCATAAAATTGTAAATTTTATTGAAAATAACTTTACCTATAGCATTTTCAAATGAGATGTAAACGCATTCCTTGCTTCTTTTTATGTTTTAATTTCGTTGCTCTTGGCTTCTACGTTACAACAAGCCTTTAGTTGTAGCTATTTATAGGAAATCTAGTGTTTACATTTCAAATGAAAATGCTATATATATTCAGATCTAATTTTTAAAATAAGCTATTTTCAGTCTAAATCTCATATTTATGATATAATTCTTTCTTATTTAGAGTTGGGACAACACGCTAAGCGTGAAAAGGTATTTATAGTAACAAAAATTTACAAGAAATTCCTAAAAACTTCTTTAATTTGTACAGATCGGCATCTCGATAAATTGTTTATAACAAGTGTTAAGATCAGATCTCGCACCTGGCATAGAAACGGGGTTTCTTGCAAATAGCTAAACTGGAAAGCCTATATTTTTCGTAAAGAAACCCGGTTTCTCAGGTCTTGTTGAGAATTATGCAAGATCTTAGTTAAACAGTCTATTATGATAGACTGGTAGTTTTTTCATATTTAGTTTAGCTAACCATGACACCAACGGGTCAAGCAACCCAATTTCATTACAAAGCGCTATATAAGCCAAACCAACTGATTTGCGGAACAGGCCAAACCGCAGTGGTAACAGGGTGGACAGTTAAAGGGACGATTGCCAAACATCTGCAATCCCACGAATACGCCGTTATTGGGAATTTATATAGTCCTACTCGTGGTATAAGTTTTTTGATTAGAAATTTGTTGTATAATCCTCATGTTCGCTTCGTAGTCATAGTCAACGCCACTAAAGAAGATACTAACGCTAGAGGCTGTGAGTGTTTGAAAGATTTCTTTCTTCATGGCTTTGCAGCAGGTAAAAGCGATACAGGCCGTGATTGCTGGGTAATAAAATCTAAAGTTCCTGGCTATATTGATATGGAAATTGAAGCTAGTACTTTAGAAAAATTACGCGAATCTATAATATTTTATGAAGCAAAAACAATTGCTGAAGCAGTAAGCAAAATAAGATATTACGCTCAGAAAAATTCGCTTGAGCCGTGGGGCGATCCTTTAAAATTTCCCCAAACTGAAGTCGTTCCTACTATTTTACCAGGGCCACGTTATGGGCATAAAGTTGAAGGAAAAAACATTGCTGAAACTTGGGTAAAAATTATTCATCGTATTAAAACAACAGGAACAATAAGACCTACTGGCTATGATGGGCAATGGCAAGAATTAATTGATTTGATGGCAGTGATCACTAATGAACCTCCAGATTTTTACTTTCCAGAACCTAATTATTTGCCTATCGACCAAACTTTTATTAAGGAGTATATTTCGCAAATATTAGATAATGGAGATAACCGCGAAGGGGTTAAATACACATACGGGCAGCGTCTTCGTTCCTGGTTTGGATATGACCAAATTGAGCAGGTTATTGACAAACTAATCAAAGAAATTGATGCCGCAAGTGCAGTAATGTCTTTATGGGATGTTCGTGACCACGAAAAAGGTGGCAGTCCTTGTTTAAATCACATTTGGTTACGTGTTGTCGATAATGAATTATCTCTAACAGCTACTTTCCGTAGCAATGATATGTTTAGTGCTTGGCCTGCTAATGCTATAGGATTGCGTACATTACAAGAACATATTAGAGACACAATCGCTAATAGATCAAAATATAATTTAAGGATGGGGCCACTAATTACAATTAGTCAAAGTGCACATATCTATGATGACTGCTGGGAAAATGCAGATAGACTAATTCAGCAACAGTATCCTTTGATTTGTAAACAAATAGATTACAACGATCCCAGTGGAAACTTTTTAGTTGAAGTTGCCGATGAGCAAATAATTATTTCTCAAACCACACCTGGTAGTGGTGAAATTGTCGCTTGTTATTCTGGAAAAGACCCGCTGAAATTAGTAAGAGAAATTTGCGCTGCTTCTCCTGCCATCCAAGCGGATCATGCTGGTTATTTGGGGATGGAATTACAAAAAGCAGGGGATTGTTTGAAGACGGGTAAACCATATATTCAGGATAAATAATCGTGTCGGAATTTTATCAAAGGCCAAGTTGGGATGAATACTTTTTGATGTTGGCAAAGTTAGCTGCTACTCGTTCAACTTGCCTAGCTTTTCCAGTTGGCGCTGTGATTGTAAAAAATAAGCAGGTTTTGGCAACAGGATATAACGGTTCACCATCGGGTTCTCCTCATTGCACTGCTCAAGGTTTTTGCTACCCTGGTTTGAGTAGTTGCGATGCCAGTAAAGAAATGCCATCCCGTGCAGTTCATGCAGAAGCGAATGCGATCGCGCAAGCTGCAAAACATGGAATTTCCACTGATGGTGCTAGTATTTACGTTACTCTTGAACCTTGTCTTTCTTGTTTGAAGTTGATTATTTCAGCGGGAATTCGTGAAGTGTTTTACGAGACTGCTTTTAATAGTAGGAATAATGCGGTGGTGAGAGATTCATTTATTAAGGATAAGTTAGTTAGTTTAAAGCAAGTTCAATTGTCGGAAGATATGGCGCAAAGAGCCGCACTTTCTCTGAGTAAGTATACATCTGTTTTAAAAGAGCACACAGGCTTATAAAACTATCATGAATGGAGATTGGCAATGTTTAGTGATGAGGATATTAATAGCGCAAGGGAAGCTTATCAAAAAAATTCAAATGATGGCTTAGATATAACTCCTTTTGAAGATAAATATTTAACTCCGGTTGGTTATGACTTAAGGGTAGGTATAGAAGGATACTCTTGGAAGAAAAAATCTACAATTAACATTGAAGTAGATAAAAAAATAGAGATTGAGTCTGGTGATACAGTAGTAATTAGAACTTTGGAGTCTGTTACACTTTCAAAACAGGTTTCAGCTACTATACACTCAATGGTTTCTAAGGTTGTTACAAAAGGTTTATCTGATATTTCTACTACTATAGATCCTGGATGGAAAGGGAAATTATTAATTTCAGTACATAACAATCGCAATAGTTCAACCGAACTTAGGTTCGGAGAGCCTTTTTGTACAGTTTGTTTCTATAAAGTAGAACGTCCATCAACAAAAAATCGTGGTACTCAAGCTGATAGGGATGATCTTTGGGATCAACTATTAGAGAAAGCAAGAGAAGAAGAAAAAATAATAAAAAAACAAAAATATCAAGAAGAAGAAGCTGTAAAATCTGAAAATAGAAAGCGCTGTTTTCTATTATGGGTTTTAATTGTAGTAGTATCAATTTTGGGAATAGTAGTTTCTTTAATCACTCCTGCAATAGGGGCGTCTATAGCAGCTTTTCTAGCAGTGATAGCTCCTATTGTTTATGATAAATTCTTGAAACCAATTTCTAAACTATGAATATAAGCAAATGCAATTATATATATCTGGCGCTTTAACTGGAATTGAAAAGCCAACAGAAATCAAAGCCTTTTATGAGGCTATTGCCTTAATTACTGAAGAAATAGGATTTCAGGCTTATGTCCCTCATGTAAACACTGACCCCATCAATAATCCTGATGTCACTCCTCGTCAAGTTTACGAGACAGATAAAAACCAAGTCATCTCATCTGACTTGGTTATTGCCTACATCGGCTATCCTTCTCTTGGCGTGGGGATGGAGTTAGCTTACGCGGAAATTAACTCTATTCCTATAATTCTGGTATACGAAAAAGGCAAGGCAATCTCTAGATTCCCACGAGGTATACCTACTGTGATCTGTGAAGTTCAATTCACTGATTATGAGGATGCTTTAAACCAAATTAAGCGCTTTTTAGAACAATGGAAACTAGAGAAATTCAGCCAACCATTATCAGCTTCATCAAATTAAGGACGATTACTTCTACGCATCTCGGTAATCTGATCCGCTAAGTCTAAGATAACCTTTGGCATTTCCGGCCCGGTTAAAATCACGTCTACATGATGGGGACGGCGCTTGAGTAAGTCTAGCACTTCCGATTCGGGAATTAAGCCGAAGTTCATTGCCAAACTTAATTCATCCAATACGACTAGAGAGTATTTTCCCTCCAGCACTTGTTTTTGGGTTTGCTGCCACAATTCTAGGAGGGCTTCCATTTCTGCATCGTCTAAATGAGGCGTGTCGATGCAGCGTGGTAAATTACAGCGAATCCAATCTAAATTTTGTCCTAAGCGAACAGGATGTTCGTACCCCTGATTAATTCCTCCTTTGAGGAACTGTACGACTAAAACGGGGGTTCCCTGTCCGGCAATTCTCAGGGCTTGGGCCATTACACTGGTAAAAAAGTTGCGGTGAGAGGAGGTAAAGACTTGTACTAGTCCTTCAATGGTGGGGAGTAGGCGACGGTGAGTGTTGAGAGTAGCAGTTTCTAGCTGGGCAACCATATCGATTTTGAATTTTAGATTTTAGATTTTGGATTTTGGCTTGTCCTGAGGGAGGAATCCGGGGACTGGGGGTGGGGGTGGAT